>DATDGH010000804.1:0-16044 GCA_036522215.1 Candidatus Angelobacter sp.
CTAGGGGTTGTGGATTTTTCGGCTGTGGGACGGGACTGCGGCCCTCGCTCCGCTCGGGCCTCCGTCCCGCCCCACAGCCCTCTGGAGGGGGTCAATTCTTCATGATCGTAAGGGGGTCAGTTTTACATGATCGCGGACACAATGCGCAAAATTCTGGTAACGTCTGTCATAATTCCTCCAAATTCTGATCTTCCCCCCCAACTGCTCAACCTCTGGGAAAGAACCTTTAGAGAAAAGCATCGCTTTTAGCCTTGGGGAAATGGGGTATCAGTCAGAGTCATTGCCATAGTTGCCGGAATTGCTCTTATCCCACTCTTCGCAAAAAGCGCGAAGGATGGGGCACCCGGCTTGTCGGGTTCCGCTCACAGCCAGGAGACACAAGGCTGGCTGGTTGTATTGGGCAGTGTGGGCGCCTGCGGAGGAAAGTAAACTGAGGGGTCCCACCACGCGGTGTAGGAGACTGCGCCGTTTTCCTGCCAAGTCGGCGAACTTTCATGACCTCCCCTAAGCGTGAAATCGTCACTTTGTGTTCGATAGCCTCTGAGCGACTACCCTAGGATACTGTCAACTTACTTCTTCTTACCCTTCTTTTTCTTGGGAGTAGTGGCCGTGCTAGCGGATGGCGGAGGCTTGGGATTTTTAGAATCGCCACATACATCATATATAATTTCGCCAAGCCACCAGTCACTCACAACACGCTCATGGTTTGTGTTCTCGCGAGTAGGGAGGCGGTTTATCCTGTTGACTTCAGCGCTCATTTCTTCTTGACAGCATGATATGTCAGCCCCAGTCTTGCAACGCAGCGATCTCAAAAATACCTGATTCCCGCAAGAGAACACCTGGGTGTTGGAAGTTCCAAGACACTTATAGCCCGGGGTCGCGGTCTGCAAGTCCATGAGGCACCACCGCGGGTCACACGTTGGCTGGCCGAAGAGTGGAGCGCCGTTTTCTGGGCATTCAAATGTCCCGGCGGGACAGGTGTCGATCGGAAGGATTATTCCGAGTAGGTTAAGTAGCGAATCCTGGTAGCTGCCGAACGGCCCCTTGGTGAGTGAATCATTGAAGTTCAGGCTAAACGAGTTGCAGTTAGAGCTAAAGCTGAACGAAAACGACAAATTGTCGCCAAAAGTGAAGCCGCAGGAGGAGCCTCCAGAGCCGACGCCGCCCCCAATTTGGTCAGGACCGCAAAGCGGAAGGCCAAAGTTGTGGAAGGGGTCGAGGCTGCAGGGCATTCCACCATCCCGACCCAAAGGATCGACGAGATTGATGGGATCGCTGTTGGCATAGGCGTAGCCACCTCCCAAAATTGGGTCCGGGGAAAGAAACCGGCCCAGGCGGGAGGAGTAGAAGCGAGCATTGGCGTAGTCCAGGCCGGAGTTCGCGTCGCGGCGGTAGCTGGTGAACTGAAAATCACTCGGCCCACCCGTCTGGTACAAGGTTTCGCCCGTGGGGAAGTGGCCGTAGGTGCGGATGGCGTGGCCGGAAAGATCCGCAGTTACGCGGGTAGAGAGGTGGTCGGCGAAATTAAATGTAACTGCCCCGCCTGCGACCGTAGCAAGCTGCCGCCCTCCCAGATTAATATATTCCACGCTCGGGGATGACGCAGGAGCGCCGTTGGCGTATTCGGCAATAATCTGGCCTCCAGCATAAACAAAGTTGGCGCCATCCCTGTTCACCAGCGCGCCGTCAGGCCCGTAGCTAAAGGTGGAAGGACTGCCGATGAACAGCCCCGGAACCGGATTGGTGGAGACAAGCTGGTTGTCTGCATTAAAAACGTTATTGTTCACGCCGTCGCTGACCATGTTGCCGACGACGTCATAGAGCGCACCCGAGCCCTGAACGCGGTTGGTTGTAGGATCGACGGCAACATAGTTGGATGGCATGCTCCCGGTTCCACCGGTCGGCGTTTCACTCAACCGATTCCCGTAAATGTCGTACCCATATGTGAGTTGCCATGAGTTGAGCGCGGTCAGGTCCACCGTCTGCGCAGTCTGCAACCGGCCCAGGTCGTCATATATATAACGGGTACTGCGGTTTGCATCCAGATTGTCGGTGACTCCTTGGATCTCGCCGTTGTCCGCGCTGCCGCCGTAAAGATACGTGAGTGACAGCAGCGGCGTGGCCGGCGCGGCCCCGGCGTACTGAATGGACGAGATCTGAAGCTGGTTGTTAAAGCCAAATGTGCCCTTGACGTTATTGCCGTAGGTAATCGTCTGAGCCGTACCGGCAGCGTTGTAGTCAGCGGGATTGATGGAAAGGATATTCTGTGTGGTCGTACCCAGTTGCGTTAGCCGGCCGATCGGATCATAGCTGTCGCTCACTTTGAGTTGCGAGGGGTAGGTGATGGAGCTGCGCTGCCCGTCAGCGGCGTAGGTGTACTTGACGACATACTGATTCGCGCCAATGGTCTCCAGACACTGCGTGATCCTCCCGATCGGATCGTACTGGTAGTCCTTTTTCTCCACGCTGCTCGAGACGCTCGCTAACCGCCCTCCGGTGTTGTTGGCCGAGTTTGGAGCGTTATAGGTGTAGGTAACGTTGGGCGTGACATTATTGTCGTTATAAGTAATGGTCTTAACCCGGTTGAGAGAATCGTATGCGTAGGTGGTCTGGATGGGATTGGCGGTGCCCGGCACGAGCCGAGGATCGATTCTCTGGGCAACAGCGCCGAAATCCGTGTAGGTGTACGTCACCGGCAGACCGGCAGCCTCCGGCGTGGTTGAGGAGGTCATCCGCCCTAATCCGTCGTAGACGTAGGTCTGCGTTTGCTGGCCAGTGTTGACCTGTAACAACCGGCCATAGGGGTCATTGATGTAGGAAGTGATGATCGGCGTGCTCAACGAGAAGGACGGATCAGCTCCGCCGGTGAGGGACGAAGCCGTGGCCGCGAACGACGGCTGGCTAAAGTAGGTTCCCTGTGTAGTTGCCGAGGCAGCAGTGACCGTGAAATTGGTGCTTGCCCCAGCCACTTTAGCTGTCAACCTTATAGCGCCGGATCCGCTGCCGACGCTGGCATTCACCAATGACTTGGAATCACCGTTCAGCGCCAGGACTAGGGAGTTGGCCAGGGTAGCCGGTGTGCTGCCAAGCCCGTAGTTCACTGACTGGGTGTAGAGCGTGGTATTTGAGGTCTTGAGTGTGACATTAATGGTGCCGGAGTCTGCAACGACGCCGTTCTGGCCCGAAGACAGGTTTGGTCCGGAAGCCGTCGCGGTAAAAGCCGATGCGGAGAAGTACTGGTCCGTTGTAATGGCGCTCACCGCCAGAGGATCTCCCGTCCCATTGCCCGTGATCCGAGTGATCAAATTGATCACCGTGCCGGAGGTGGTCGCATCTACGGGGAAGCTGGTATCGCCGTGCATCAATGATGCCAAACCGCTAGCTATGCTGGTGGTGGTGTCGTTCTGGCCATAGGTATAGGCTTTGGAGGAATTGGTGGAAACGCCATTGACCGTGGTGGTGACGGTGATTGTCACGTTACCTTGGTTGTATTCCGTGCGGAAGGCATTGTCTGTCCCGCCAGTGAGCGAAGCGCCCAAGGCAGTTGCTGTAAACGATGGACTTTGAAACGTGCTCTGGTTCCAACTGTACGATGCAGATAAAGGAAAGTTGGCACCGGCAACGGCATTGCGCGAGAGGATGTTCACCGTCGCTCCGGAAGCTGTGGCCGTGGCCAAGCTGCCATTGTTGATCGCGATGGCCAGATTTCCGGCGATGCTGTTGATGTCGTCGTTTTGGCCGAAGGTGGTGCTGTAGACCGTGCCATTGATGGCAATGGAGACCGTACCCGTGTCGTAGACCGTCGTTGGACCTGGACCGGGGCCTTGATCGCACGTCGCCGGGGGTTTTGGACACCTTGGCGGTGGTGGGGGGGGAAAAGTCTTACTCTGCTCGCTGCCGCTGATTCTCACGCTGCCTGTGGCCTGAGTTGCCGCATGGGTGAGCACCTGCGTGGAGTTCTCGGTTCCGGCGATGGTAACGTTGCCGGTGCCTGGCGTGGCCCCGCCACCGGTGGGAGTGGAGGCCGTCTGCTCACTGCCGGAAATCGTCAGTGAACCGGTCCCGGCCGCCCCGCCGGTTGGACCCGGCTGGTCCAATCGCACCACTTGGCCCAGACCGTTGGAATATGTCTTGCTTTGATGACCTGCAGGATCAGCCGACAGCGTGGTGGATCCCGAATAGGTGGTCACATACGGCTTCTGGCCCACCATTGGGCTCAGCGCTGGCGGCGTGGTCTGGATGACCCGACCCTGCGAATCGTAGACGTACGTGGTATAGAGCGATGTCTCTCCGAGTGCATACGGGTTGCTTACCTGCACGGGCCGGCCCATAGAATCGTTGATATAGGTTATCGTGCTGACCGGAGTGGAGCCATTGAGCACCTGGTCACTCAAGGCACGGCCGCGGGAATCTACGGTGTGAATGCCAACCCGGCTGTTGGCCGAACTGGAGGTAGCCACGGCAGGATTGGCGCTGTTGTCATCGTAGGCCGTGGTTTGTGTTACACCATCGGGTCCTTTACTGCTGGTGAGACGGCCACTCCCGTCGTAGTTGAATGACGTAACGTTACCGTTCCAATCCGTTGTGCTGGCGAGCGATCCTGTGTTCTGGTTGTAAGTAAAGCTAGTCTGGAGCTGGTTCCCGGACGGCCCCATAACCACCGAGTCCGGATAGGCGAACACCGTATTGCTGGAGTAAATCCAGGCGGTCTGAGTGCAGCACCCCGTCTGCTCGCTGATTTTGTTGCCCAGCATATCATAGGAATAGGTGGTGGTTACGCCTCCTTTGTCTCCCACAGGATCGGCATACATGGTCGTGGTGGTCAGGTTGCCCCGGGGAGCAGTGCTGCTTGCGGAGTAACCGACATTGTCGTGCCCGAAGGGAAGCGGGCTGATGCTCTGTATGGTTCCTCCGTCATACGCCATCTTGGTATGGGAAACGACTTTGCCGGTGCCGTCCTTCACTTTGATGTCCGTGGGCAGGCCCAGGATATGGTTGCCCAGAGAGGTGTAGGTGCTAACGGTCTCGCGCAGCATGGTCCCAGGTGCGCCGGCGCCGAAATCGGTCTCAACCTTGTCGGTAATGCTGCCCGAACCGGTAAAGGGTTGTGGAGCACCAGCGGCGACAGGTACCGCCGAGTTGTCATACTGCATCGTCACCTGCGACTGGGAGTTATCCGCCAGAATTATCGTGACACTCGCTGGCCGCGGGTTTTTCCCTGTAGGATAGCCTCCATTGGTAATGCCCGACTGCGCCTCCGCCAAATCGCTGGTCCAAGTTATGTTGCGGGTCACCATGTCGCCAGATGTTGTGCAAGGCGGCCCTGGGGGACCACCGGGCGGTGGGCACTGAATGGCGGGCCTCTGAATCTGCGTCGGCAATCCGTCCTGCCAGTCACCGTTGTGCGAGAAAGCAGTTGTGGTGGTTACGTAACTAGGATCGGTGATGGAGGATGAAGTGAGGAAACCATCGGTATTCGTGTTAATAGCATATGTCCAGGTGTTGGTCTGCCCATTGGTGCAAGGCGGCCCTGGGGGACCACCGGGGGGTGGGCACTGAATGCCCGTCAGTTTTTCCACCTGGTGGGTGTAGGTGGGGTTGCTAGACAAGGTCGCAGTGCCCGCCGCCGGGAAATCGTAGCTCAATTCGTAGCGCACCGTGCCATTGGTGCTCAGCTCCTGGATATCGTTCACGATGCCCCAGTCGCCGTAATTGAAGGTGACGCAGGTTGTGTCCGGACGGCAGACGCTGGTCAGAACTGGCGTCTTGAAACCGTTCTGCACGGTAAACAGAGTTCCGGCGAGCAGCACCTGACCTGGCGTGGAAAAATTAAAACTCACCACGTGCGACTGGTCCCAAGTGAAGGTGTAAGTCCTGGCACCGGCAGCATTGCAGGAAGCTCCATCCGTAACACAGTTGAGCAAAGGCACGGTTTGAAAGGCTTGTCCTGGGACCATTTGAACCTGAACAAAGTTGTAAAAGAATTTCAGCGTGCGCCCCAGGGAGTCGGTAATGGTGTCGATGGAAAGATCATTATTGTTGATGTAGCTGATGGTGGTGCGGTTTCCATTCGAATCCTGAATGAGGTACGGGCGCATCACGAATTCGTCAAAAATATCGTTGGTGACCACGGCGAAGGACTGGTAAAGGGCTGTGGTTCCATTCTTATAGGTGACCGTGACATCCTTGGCTGGGCAATTGTTCGGGCCCTGGCACACGTTGCCGTCAATCGTGCCCAGGGGCCTCGCGACATTGATGTAGCTGGAATCGTCCGTGTCATACAGGCAGATTTGGTTGGCGCATTCATACCATAGGTTATTGGGGGGCGGTCCCGGTTTGGGCACCAGGTTGGTTACATCGATAGACATCGTATGTTTCGCGCCATCGGGCCCAGTAAGAATTCCAGCGGGGCCGTTGGCGGACGGGTTCCACTCCAAGAAGCCGAAATTGAACTGAAAGCCGGGGGCCATGCTGCGGTCGAACCCTAGCATCATGCCTCCTGTGGCGTCGGAAACCCAGATATGGCTGTTGTAAAACAGACCAAGCTTCACGTCCATTTTGGCACGCCCTGGGTCGTTGAACATCGGCACGGCATAACCAAAACTGGCGCTTCCCTGGATCGTTACTGCGCCGCCGTTGCGCACCGAAGCCGAAAGTGCGGTTCCTATCCCGGTCTGGTTATACGGCTTCCCAAAGTCAGTGGTCATTGTGCCGCTTGGTGGGGGAGCGTTGGGAGGTGTGTTAGGAACGCAATCCGTCCCGCAGACCGGTAGAACGTGCTGCGCCTGGACAACCGGCACGGCGAGAAAAAGCGCAGCCAAAGATAAGGCAACCAAGACGGCGCGCTTGCAAACAAATGACATAAGATAGCTCGTTAAAAGCCGAACAATGTGTATGTTTTGCGGACGGGCCGTTGCGATGTCTCTCAAGTCTCTTACGACCAAAGTGGTTTGCCCGCTAGGGCCGAGAAGCACAGTTCTTGCCAGTTTCATAAACGCCTCTGTACGCATTCGCAAAAGCCACAACGAGACCTCATCGAAGCAGAGCTAGCTCATCACCAGGGACACCGAAACCGTCTGTGCGCCGCATAAATCAACAAAGTATTGCAATAGCAGCGACGTAACTGGCAACGGTGTACTGAACGTGCCTGTTATAGGAACGTTGGTAGTTCCAGGGCCAAACACCTGCAGCTTCATGGCGGCAATGGCATTGAGATTTTGGTCCAACACTTGGGCAATAATCGAACCGTTTCCACACGAACCGCCGGCCCAGGTTGCGAGGGAAATGTTGCCGTGTACCTCGTGTACGGTAGTCGCGTGCGACAGGTTCACCCCTATTTGCACCAAGCCGGGAGGGGTATTGAAGCCGGCGATACTCGTAAATGTGGTGGTCACCGGAGCCTGATCCACCTGCCAACCATAGTTGCCCCAGGACGTAGTGGCGGAGCCGCTAGTCGACTGGGCGTGTGCTTTGCCGGAAAAGAACGGCAGTATGGCAAACGCGAGAAAACAAATTGTCACTCTTACTTTGATCGATCTTGACATGATGTCCTCCTTTAAGGACAAAACGTTGAGTGTCTTTTGGTATTGCTTAGCTCATAGTGAGCGACCACGACGCAACTTGGGCTCCGCACTGGTCCACATCAAACTGCAATTGCAACGACGTGACGGCGAGCGGAGTGCCGAACGTTCCCTTTATGGATACGTTCGCGCTTGATTGACCGAATTGGATCAGGTCAACAGCAGCAATCACGTTTTGATTCTGGTCCCTCACCTGGGCAATGATGGAGCCGACCCTACATGTTCCCCCTTGGAAAACGCCGAAGCTTATGTTGCCGTGCACCTCGTGTATGGTCGTCGAACTCGGTAGAGTTACCGGGATTTGTACCAGGCCGGGCGGGGTGTTGAAGCCGGTTTCAGAAGTAAGTGTCGTGGTCGTTATGCTTTGGTCTACCTGCCAGCCATAGTAGCCCCAGGCCGTGTTCACCGTGCCGCTGCCAGTTGAGCTTATACCTGTTGGGTTCGTCGGACCCGGACCAGAAGGACCTCCAGGCGAAGGAGGACCATCACCCTGATCTCCGGCAGCCTGGGCGTAGAGACCGTGGACCGACAAAACCAGGATGAAAAGAATAGCTCGCATCGTCGTTTTCATGAATTCTCCTTCGAGTTTCTCTAGAGGAAATGGCAGGGAGAGCCGAATCTGCCCGCCAAGCTGCTTCCCGATTCCAGCTTCCGTTAACTGTGTCTGATTGCGGTGAAGTGTTACCAAAAATTGTTGGCGCGTAGTGCTAAGTGATTGAGAGGAAAGTAAAAATAATTGTAGAACTCATCTCATAAATGGTTTTCTAACTCGGTGGGTGGAAGCCCCGGACTTTTAGTCCGGGGAGCGGGTTCTTTAGAACCCGTGAAAATAGCGTCTTCCACACAACTCCGGGCTTTAGCCCCGGGCCCCGAAAACTGTTGATTTCGTTACTCTAACCATTTATGAGATAGCTTGTAGTAAAGCGAGGACGGAAATGGAATCGTGTCGGGACGAATGGATGGTTCAACGCCTGGTCACGTGAAAGCTGTAGCCCGCCAGATCCTGGCTCACATTTTCACTTCCGGCACTAACTCTTACCACATAATCCCCAATTTGCAGGAGACGGGAAGGCATCTTTACGACGATTTCCTTATTTGAACCACTGACTGAGCGGCCCTCGATGTTGTTCTTCCGCCAAACTAAATCGCCGTCGACCGTTTTGACGGACACGCTGTAACGACGGTGAGAGTCTGCCTCAAGGACCATATACAGCGCCACATAGGCTGCGCTGGCAGGAATCACGAGACTTGGCAGTTCGCCGTTGGCTCGAGACATCCCTGGTCCCAGAGAAAGGGAAACCGTGTCCCGATCGGGAGGCGGCAACTGCGCCATTTGCTGGATGGCAGTATCGCGCTGCTGGAGGTCCGCTCGCAGGTTTTCGATTTGCCGTTGCAGTGTCTGTTTGTCCGAGGCAGAGACTGACTGTCGGCGCTGGAGCTCGATAAGCTCATTCTGCAGCCTGTGGTTGGTGAATGCCAGCCAGGAGATTCCGCCGATCATCGCGATAAAGACGGCAGCCGCCGCCACTTGGACACCCCAGCTCGCACGCCGCCCTTGCACAGATTCGGGCGTTCGGGACAGCGTTGCGCCCTCTGAAGCAGCGGAATAGCTAAGGAGAGTCCTGGCCGTCTCCACCGCCTCTCGGCGAGCGGGCTTACCTGGAAGGGAGCGCTCGAATCGTTCCCGCTCTGCTGGGATAAGCTCACCCAGGACATATTGATCTATCAATTCATTTTCCAGGGCGACGACTTCCTGAAAGACATCGCTGTCTTTCAGATAAGTGTCCTCGAATTGAGCGCACTCATCAGGCGGCAACTCTCCCAATAAATATCGGAGCATCAGCGGTCTCTGAGCGGCTTTGTCGATCATGCCAAGTGGCTCTCTAGCCCACGTCAGACATAAGGAAACTTAGTCTGCCGTGGATGCAAGGCATTTCTTAATGCACTCTTCCAGCTTGAACCTGAGGCGATTTACGCGCACCCGAAGGGCCAGCATGGTTATCCCGTTTTCTTTTGCGAGCCGGCGCCGTCCTTCGACCCTCCGTCCTCGAGGAGAATGATACGCCAACAGCAACCTGCGGTCCTCGGCAGATAAATGTTGGATGCAACTGCGCAAGCATTTGAGACGTCTCTTGTTTTCGGCCGACTCGTATTGTGCTTCGTCAGTAGCAGGGCTGTCGGCGAAAGCATCTTCAGCACCGGGCAAGTCCGGCAGACGTACAGTTCTGGCGCTTTTTCTTAATGTCTCCTGCCTGATTTTTTTGGCTACGCCCCACGCAAATGCCACTACATCCTGGATTGTTTCTCTTTCCGCTGCAAGTTTTTCTGCGACGCGGTTGAAGGTTTCATCCGCCATGTCTTCAGCTTCAAGACAAGAACCCCATTCGAAGAACTTGACCAGCTTCCAGCGGATTTCCTCATATCTCTCGCCCGCCCGATTTCTGTCGGGGTCTAGCCGCAGCAACAAGGTTTCAAACCTTGTTGTGGCCATGTCGTTTTCGGGGAGGGGAGAACGAGGATTGGGCATTTGTGCAAGTTACAGTGAAAGTGGTTTTGTGGCGGATTCGGACCGTTTTTACCTCACTGCCAGCCTCCCTGGAGTATGAAGCCGGCCCAGTAGTAAGGCGCTGCTGTGGGTTGCGACCTCCACAGCGCAAGTTGGGCCTGACGCAGAGCCTGTGCCGGCGTCATCCCGTCCCGCTCCATTGCCTTGTAGAAATGCGCCATCAGCTTGGCCGTGGCGAAATCGTTGACATTCCACAAGGTCGCCATCACCCCTGAGGCTCCGGCGTACATGAAGCCGCGGGTGAGCCCGATTATGCCTTCACCATTGATTTGTTTGCCCAATGCTGTCTGGCACGCGCTCAACACCACGAGATCGGCGGACAAGTCGAGGTTATAGATGTCCTGCAGTCCCAGGAAACCGTCCACGGGGTTGCCTCGTTGATCCACCAGGGAGAGCACCAGTCCTGAAAGCTCAGGATGAATGTTATCCACCAATGCGTGGGTGGCAAAATGCACAACCCGATACCGCGCCAGTTCTCCGCTCATCGCCCGCTTCCGGCTGGCATCAAAATCCATCGCTTCCATCCCGCTTCCTGGCCGCACCACTGCCAGGATTGCTTTTGCCTCATCTCGCGTGAAAGCCAGACGCGGCAAGCGGAGCTCTCCCTTCAGTCCCGGATTCATATCAGCAACCGAGCGGACCAGGTCCCGGGCCAGTTGTGGAGAGGGCACGGAGAGGGACCTGCTGTCTTGCGATAGATTTTGCTTGAGAGGGTCAGCATCAAGGCGCGCAGAGTCCGATTTCACTCTAGAGTCTTGATTGTCAAACACCGGATCGGCGAATACCATGACCTCTTTGTTGGCCGCAGTGCTGTGCCGCAGGAATGCCAGGACAGAGGCGGAAGGCAGATTAATGATTTCATGCTGGACTATCAACGGATAGGAAGGCGTGCGCAGTGACAACCCCGGAGTGGGCAAAGCCGCAAAAGGAATATACTGCAATGCCCCATCGCTGACGATCAGCAACCGGCGTTGTTGGAGTCCCGCAGCCACCGGTCCAAGCAGCATCCGGCTGAGTTCATTGGCTGCGCTCCTGAATTCAGCATCCGCCTTCCCCAGTCGTGTACGTCTTTGCCTGTCATTTTCGGTCGGGAGAATTCGGCTACGTTCCGTGAGCAACTGATAGAGACGCGCCGCTTTACTCTCGATTTCCGTACTCGTTGGCAGTTCGTAGCTGTTCAGTGAGTTTGCGGTGATGGCAAAGACATAGCTGTGGCTTTCTCCGAGCGAGTATTCCAGCAGCAGGGTGTGGTCCGGGAGCAGACGCTGAACAGCATGGGCGTCCAAGGGCTGGGGCTGAGTGAGCGCGGCATAGCCTGGACTGCCGGCGCGGATGCGTGCGTCCACGTCTTCATGTTGACGAAGGCAGGCGGCGATTTCTCGATCAACAACTTCTAGTTGTTCTCGAGTGTGTTGACTCCTGAGAAGCTGTATACGGCTACTCACCTTACTTCGGAAGAGGTCTTTCAGATTGCGCTCCTGATCCAGAAGGGCCGGGTCCACGCCTTTGCGAACGTCAAGATGGCTAGTCGCCAGCAACTCCAGCAATGTGCGGGCACGCGAGCGCTCCACAATTTGAAAAGCCAGGACCGGCTGATTCCTGCTCATCAGGAGGTCAATGTATTCTTTGTAGTAGCTTTCATGCGTGGCGCGAAAGCCGGAGCGGACATTTTCCGATCCGCCGAGATGAGCCGTCTGGCTTTCAAGCACATTCAGCGCCTGCTGGTAAAAATCTGCGGCGCCATCCACATTCTGAGTCCTGCGCACAACCCCGGCGAGAGCGCCCAGTGTTTCCGCATGTTCCCGGCTTCCATGGCCGATTCCTTCCCGAATAGCCAGCGCTCGACGGTAATATGCTTCCGCTCCGGCAAGATCTCCTCGATCTCTTGCCAAGTGTCCGAGCGACTTAAGCACATCACCGGCAGAATCGCCATCAGGAGCTTGCTTAGTTTCAATTTCCAGTGCTCGCTGCAAATAATCCTCGGCGTGAGGAAAATCGCGGAGCATTCGAGCGACGTCGCCCAAATTGGCCAAAGATTGCGCTGCCTCAATGCTCCCGGGCATCAAGACCTGTGTGATTGCCAGGCTTTCACGATAATATTGTTCCGCTTTGGCCAGATCACCGCGGCTCTCGGCAACCAGTCCAAGGTTATTTAAGTTCTGGGCAGAGCCGTCGCTCCCAGGATCAAGTTTCCTCTCAATGGTCAGCGCATTTGTAAAGTACGCTTCCGCGCTGTCAGCATCGCCACGGTCAAGAGCTACCAAGCCAAGGCCATTGTTGAGGACTGCGAAGAAAGGACTGTCAGGAGAAATCTTTCCCGTAATAATATCAAGTGCCTGATAGTAATACTGATCAGCCTTGACAAGTTCGTCCCGGTCGGCGGTTAGAATTCCAAGGTTGTTGAGAGTTCTGGCAACGTCGATGCTCCCGGGAAGGAGTTTTTGTTTGATTTCTAGGGTTTCGGTGTAGTACTGCTCGGCCTTGGCGAGATTACCTCGCATTTCAGCGACATTGGCAAGGTTTTCCAGGCTCCCGGCAACGGGAAGGCTTCCCGGAGCAAGTTGTTTCCGAATGATGAGAGCCTCGTTGTAGTATCTTTCCGCCTTAGGCAGATCACCACGAAGCCAGGCGACCAAGCCTATATTGTTGAGGACCCGGGCGACCACCAGATTGTCGGCGTGAGTGGCTTGCCGCTGGTTCTCCACAGCCCTGAGGTAATACTTTTCCGCTGCATCCCAATTATTGCGTCTGCTATACGTCACGCCCCATGTGTGGGACAACTGCGTCATAATAGCCGGGTCAGAACCAGATGATCGCTGGATGGTCTCCTGAAAAGCCACATCCGCCTCCTGCCATTTGCGCGCGTTAGCCAACACTTCTGCGGCGTGGAAATAAAACCACGAAATCAGCCAGGAGGGTATTGATGGCGATGTACGGACACTCTCACCCTCGGTCCGCCAACGTCCAGCCGCCTCTATGATCTTGCCGTCTTTTGCCAAATCTTGGCCATTGAGATAGATAGCGAGTAGATCACCGGTGAGATTCGGCCGGGCTTTTATACCCCAACTATCTGGCCCGAGTTGCCAGGCAGATTTCTCCTCGTTCCGGAGACCCAATAAGGTCACCTGGGCTCGTGGCGCCTGGTCTGTTTCTAGGGAGAACAGGTTAAACGGCGATTCAATATTGCCCTGGTCGCTGTCGCACTTCCAACTCAACAGTATGTCACCTGCTCGCAGGCCCGCCTTCTCGGCTGCGGAATCTTTCTCCACTGCTTCGACGACAATCCCCGGTGAAGTGCCAACCATCGCGTGCTCTTCCGGCGCGGGAAGAGTCTGCGCCGCACCTCCCACACAAAGCACCAGGGCAATGAAACCAGCGACGGTCACTGATTGGACCGGGATGGAAAGTCTTCTGTGTTGCATACGGGTCATAAGCAGTCTTGGAGTGGCGGCAGGCGAAGGGCTATTCTATAGGTTAGTGAAGTGGGCCTCAGAAACGTTTCAAAAATCTTAGCTTTTATTTCCTTGATGGTGTGCGTTGACAGAAATCGGAACGGAACTGCAGGCATAAATTATTAGAAGGCTTTAATGGAGCATTTGCCGGTAATTCATCATGATATGCATGCGAAACCGATCACAATTCCTACCTGATTCCGATCACTGTTCCTGGGTAAAGCCGACAGAACTGCGTTATTTTCCGCGTAGATTCAAAGGCCGAAACAGATGTGCAAACTCGGAGGCTGCCATGCTTCAACTCACACAAAACAAGAGACCTTCGCCCCCAAGGCAATGACGCCGGCAAGCCGACGCCGTTTCATCTATAAACAACATATTTAACAATATAAATTTCTACTTGACAACATAGTAAAAGCTGTGATCTACTGAAGATGGAGCCCCTGGGGGCTGCCGTAGTATTTTGATCTTTGACAACTGAATAAAAACGACGTGCTGCGCTAACTGAACCGCAGCACCACGGCAGGCCATTCTGACCGAAGCGAGCAGTGTCGCTGAGGAAGAAACTAGATCGCTTCTTCCTTTTGCGGAGCGTGCCTGTGAAGGCCTCAGTGTCGGCAAACGTTCGCCGGACTCGAGAGGGAGAAGTGTTGTCGGCGCTCGCGAACCTGGCAGTGCTGCGCGAAGAAAACCGCAGCACCCCGACTCAGATTCTGAGTCGAGGCTGAGGGTCGCCGAGCGCGGGACTAAACGCCTTTCCCTTTCCACAGGCGACAAGGGAGCAGTGTGTGCGGAACGGAAGCCGGTTGGGAACGAAAAAAAGTAGCGCTACCAAAACCCCTCCCGCTACCTCTTCCGCTACCAGGTTTTCGCTGATGACAAAGGAGTTAAGGGCACGGTAGCGGCAGTAGCGGCAAAAAGGCCTCTTCCTGGAAAGAGGTCGAAAATCTAGCAAAATTGCACTGCAAAAGGTGCAGAAGAATTTCCGGCTTTTGTAAATCTGCGGCAGTCCGCGTGCATCAGCGGCAGAATGGTGTTGCGGTTGATTTTCGTGTTGGTCCGCTGATTTCCAAGCCGCTCGGAATCTCGTTCCGCGAGGCGTTCCGCGAGCGGTTTTCGCCCAATTGGCGTAGGTTCTCGCGGAATCGCGGAATCACCCCCCTCTTTGTAAAAATGCTTCCACCCTAAAGAAACTGCTGGTTATATCCATCAACCTGCGACGAGGGTTTTGCCTGACACGAAAATCTCACTGGTAAGTAATGTCATCAAACTCAATGTTCCACCCCGCAGTGAAGGTCACGGTGATGGTGCTGGAAGGATTCTTCCATCCAGTGGTCACGAGTTGCAAGTTTCCGCCAGAGACAGCCTGGGTCTTGGTTTGTCCGGTACCGTCGCTGAGAGTCAATATCCCGGCGACAGATGTAGCAACTTTCATGCTGATCAGCACATGAGTTCCACTGGCAAACGTAAAGGTGCGTGTGTTGCCGGTGGCGGAGTTGAAGTAAATGTTATTGGTGGGATCGTTGAGATACGCGTGTTCCCAGGCCCACTGGTTGGAGCCGAAGTTGATCCCGCCGAAAACTCCATTGATTGCCGTGTAGGGACTGCCGGACGGCGTCGGCGTATCGAAATTGACCACCGTCACAGAGGATGCGGATTGTACAGTCAACGATGCAGCACCGCGCACCCCGGATAGGGAAGCAGTGATGGTGACCGGTCCTCCGGCTGCAACTCCGGTCGCCACTCCCGTATTGCCGACGATAGTGGCTACCGAGGAACTACTCGAAGTCCAGGTCGCCTGGGTGGTGACGGTTTTGCTTGAGCCATCAGAATAATGACCGGTGGCAGTGAACGCCACCGTGCTTCCCACGTTGATGGTTGCCGGATTCGGCGTTACGGCAATGGATTGCAGCGAAGGCGGCGGCGGTGGCGCAGTCACCGTAAGTGCGGTGGTGCCGTTGACTCCGGATAGGGAAGCAGTGATGGTGACCGGTCCTCCGGCTGCAACTCCAGTTGCCACTCCCGTATTGCTGACCACGGTGGCTACCGAGGAACTGCTCGAAGTCCAGGTCGCCTGGGTGGTGACGGTCTTGCTTGAGCCATCAGAATAATGACCGGTGGCGGCAAAGGCCATTGTATTGCCGGCGACAACGCTGGCCGGATTCGGTGCAACGGTGATGGATTGCAGTGAAGGCGGCGGCGGTGGCGCAGTCACCGTAAGTGCGGTGGTGCCGTTGACTCCGGATAGGGAAGCAGTGATCGCGACCGGTCCTCCGGCTGCAACTCCAGTTGCCACACCCGTATTGCTGACGATGGTGGCTACCGAGGAACTACTCGAAGTCCAAGTCGCCTGGGTAGTGACGGTCTTGCTTGAGCCATCAGAATAATGACCGGTGGCGGCAAAGGCCATTGTATTGCCGGCGACAACGCTGGCCGGATTCGGTGC
>DATDGH010000805.1:0-1954 GCA_036522215.1 Candidatus Angelobacter sp.
ACAGTGGTATTCATGATGCAGGCGCCGAGCCAGTTGGTCCGCTATACGGCGCTGCTGCGCAACATGGTCTATGCCGCTCTGACCGACCCGGCGAATTAGCGCGCCTGGCATCCAAGCAACAAATTCCCGTACCCCCGGAGCGGGTGGCGGTATCCATCGAGATGCCTACCGGGGCCGTCATTGAGACCTTGGTGGAGCATAACTATCGAGCTTTTAGTCTCAACCCCAAACAGCTGGATCGCTTTCGCGACCGTCATACGGTGGCCGGCGCCAAGGATGACAGCCGTGATGCTTTCGTCTTAGCCGATTCTCTGCGCACCGATCAGCATTGTTTTCATCCCATCTATCTCGATGATCCGGAGATCATTCGCATCCGCACCCTGTCGCGCTTCGAAGATAGCCTGGTTCAAGATGGGTCGCGGCTCACCAGCCAACTGCGGGAACAGATCCATCGTTACTTTCCGCAGTTGCTGCAACTCAGTCCCGCGGCGGATGAAGCCTGGATCTGGGATGTGCTGGAAGCTGCACCGCTGCCGGCTTTGGCCAGCCAGCTCAAGCGCCAGCAACTGGAGAAGATTCTCTCCCATCGTCGCATCCGTCGCCTCTCGGCGGAAGAGGTTTTAGAGCAGCTGCGCACTCCACCTTTGCCCGTGGCTCCTGGAACCGCCGAAGCCGCCAGTGAGGCCTGCTTGCTCTTGATTGCTCGTCTGCGTTTGTTGCTGCAGCAGAAAAAAGAGGTGCAGCGGCGGATCGAGGAGCAACTCACCCGATTTTGCGCTGATAAAGAACGAGCGGAGCATCGTGACGTGCAACTGATCCTCTCCATCCCAGGAATAGGACGCGTTATCACCGCCACGATGCTGGCCGAGGCTTCGCAACCTCTGGCACAACGAGATTATCACGCCCTGCGCTCCTACTGTGGCGCGGCTCCGGTGACTCATCAAAGTGGGAAACGCAAGCGGCAGGTGCTCATGCGCTATGCCTGTAACCAGCGTCTGCGCAATGCCTTTTACCATTGGGCGCGCCTTAGCGTGCAGCAAGACAGCCGCAGTCGAGCTCATTACCAGCGTCTACGCAGCCACGGACATAGTCACGGTCGTGCTCTGCGAGGTGTACTGGATCGGTTATTGGTGATGCTCATCTCCATGCTCCGACATCAAACCGAGTTTGATCCAGCGCTTCGAAAAAGTGTTCCCGTGCCCATTTAAAAGAATTCGCCTAACCTCTGGGGTCTTTAACGCCTCCTCGCAGACGTGTGTCCGATCTACCGCCTTATAACCCATGGCGGTAGCTCCCGTGAAAGGCTGCTGCTCCCTCAACAATGAAATATCTATTGACAAATGGTGGGGAGTCCTCGGCCCTACGCACGCGCTGAAGAAAACGCGCGTGCGCTTTACGGGCGCTTCGGGATGGCATCCTCAAGATTATGGGCTGTTTTGGCAGCCCCCCAACCGTCAATCCGAACCCCTGGATTCAAAATGGTTTGCCCTTCCAGAAGATTCCGGAAACCAAAACGTTCGTATCAACGACAGCCTTGATGGTCACTTCGCGGGGCGCCTGACCTTGGATATGGCGGTTTTTAAATCAGCTTTCCTGATTCCAGCTTTGCGGGCCGCGCTACGGGCCGAGGAGAGAAGTTGTTGAAATTCCTGAAGTTTGGGCGGAGTGATGGCCTTGAGAATGACAGCATCCCCCTGACCGATCACAATGAACTGATCTCCTTCCTTCAGTCCGAGATGGTTGCGGATTTCTTCGGGGATGACGACCTGTCCTTTGGATGAAAGCCTGGTGGTGGTATAGCTGGCCATAACCTATATTTTTCAATCTTACTAGTAAGAATAACACTTTGCCGGACTCGAATCAACATCAATCCACAGCCGAGGGTGGCTGTACCACTAAATTATGAGTAGAATTCTTTTCTTTTGGCTACGATTTTCGAGGGCTTAATTAAGGG
>DATDGH010000806.1:0-8065 GCA_036522215.1 Candidatus Angelobacter sp.
GACGCTGCGCGGACCTCGCGCCGGCCTGGTTCTGTGCGTTCAGGAACTGGCGGCCGCGGTCGACAAGATTGTTTTTCCCGGAATTCAAGGTGGCCCGCTGATGCATATTATCGCCGCCAAGGCCGTCTGCTTTCGTGAGGCTCTGCAACCGGAGTTCAAGGATTACGCGCGCCAGGTTGTAGCCAACGCCAAAGTTCTTGCCCAGAAAATGATGGATGAAGGTTTCCGGGTGATCTCCGGAGGCACAGACACTCATCTCTTCCTGATGGACGTATTCTCCAAAGGCATGCTGGGCAGCGAAGCCGAGAATGCCCTGGGCGA
This sequence comes from Candidatus Angelobacter sp., assembly GCA_036522215.1. GTDB lineage: Bacteria > Acidobacteriota > Terriglobia > Terriglobales > Acidobacteriaceae > Angelobacter. Next base: position 322 of record DATDGH010000806.1, read on the forward strand.
AGCTGGAATTACCGTCAACAAAAATGCCATTCCCTTCGATACCAATCCGCCACTCAAGCCCAGCGGCATCCGCATCGGCACTCCGGCGCTTACCACTCGCGGCATGAAAGAACGAGAGATGGTGCAGGTGGGCGCCTGGATCGCTGAAGCCCTCAACCACCGCAAGGACGCTCAGGCACTCAGCCGAATCCGCCGTCAGATCCACGAACTGGCGGAGTCCTTTCCCCTGTATCCAGAGCTGCGAACCGGCGCATCGGCTCTCGTCTAAATCCTGCGAGCTAAGTTTTTTTAGTTTACCTCGAGGCGAAGCGAGAGGTCCCTATTCCCTTATAAATCGCATCGGGCAGCACTTTTGAAGGGTCACAGTATTTCACAAAATGCTATAAATGGCTTCCGTCCGCGCACATACAACAACAGCAGAAGCGTCATGAGGTCGCGCAGTAACGCCCTGGCAGCTTTTGGCCGTGTCCTCCTCTGACCAGCCGAGAAGCGGCTGATGCGAAGGGCTGCCCTCGACAGGACCCCAAATCACGCGGCCGGAAGTGTTGACGTAGCCAAATTTCCCATCCTTGGTCCAAAAACGGGAAACAGTGGCCGGCGCAATGAACAGATTGGATTTCTCGTCTCCCTTCAGGAAACCGGCCGCCTGGTCGAAGTCAAGCAGAAATGCAAACTTGCCTGACTTGTCAATAAAGCCGGTTTTTTCGCCAAGCTTTACAGGCGCCAGCCCACTTCCAAATTCGCCGGCTTCGTCAAATTGAGGCGGGATGACTATCTTCCCCTCCAGATCCACGTAGCCCCATCTTTTGTCCTTTTCAACACGGGCCAGCCCTTCAGAGAAATTACCGGCTTCATCGAATATTAAGGGGATGACTACCTTACCGGAGAGATCCAGATAGCCCCATTTCCAGTCGCGGGTGCGCGCAACAGGCACGCGACCCTCCGCAATTAGCTGAAGGTAGCTATACGCCTGCGAGATTACCTTTCCCGAAGTGTCAATCAGCACGTCACCTGAATCGGATTGGACCGTTCCCAAACCCTCCCGGAAGTAGAAAGCCGCCTTGAACTGCGGCTCTATTACGATGCGTCCATGCGTATCAATAAATCCCCATTTGTCGCCACGCTTCACCGCAGCGAATCCCTCTGAAAACGGAAGAGCGTCGTCAAATGCGGGCTCAATTATGAATTTTTCCGAACCATCAACGAAACCGAATTTATCGCCCTTCTGCCTGACCACTAAGTGAGATTCGGTGGGCAATTGAAGCGGATAAAAAGTCCCCGAAGCGTCTATAGAAACGTAGCGACCACAGACAAACACTTGGCCGAGACCGTTCCAAAAATCATCGGCCCAGATAAACTGCGGTTGAATAACCACATTGCCTTGATCATCTATATACCCGTACTTGCCATCTTTGACCACGACCAGAAAGTCCTTCTGACTTCCCGCGCAAGCAGAAGAGGCCAGCAGAAAAAATAGAAGAAAACGGAGTACCAGCCAGCGCAAGGCGAACGGCATATAGGTCAGAATGCTTCAGATTGCAGCTGATGCAAATATTTTTTCGGCTTCGGAGCGTCTAAATTTTAAAAAACAGCTCCACAAGCATGGCAATCCCGCCGAGTGGCCACCAGGCCGGATGTCCTTATTCTCCAGCCGATTAAGGCTTTCGACCCCCGGTCGGCCGGAACTCTCGATTTTCAGGTAGTTCACTGCAGGCCTCTTTTTTTCCTTAAACTGCCTCTAATTGTTTACGGAAGTTAAGGTGGGGTTAAGTGGTACTGCGCTCCTCAATTTCGGGACTCGCTTTAGTGCTACTCGCTGGCCTGATGGCTGCCCAGGAAAAGGGCCAAACTCCTGATGTGAACACCATCGTCTCCAGGATGATGGCTGCCCAGCAGGGAAACCAGGCCAGGGTTCGGGCCTACACGGTCAAACGCGACTATCAGCTTCTGAAGCAGGAGCGGCCCAAGCAGGAGCAGCCCAAAGCGCAGGTCATTGCCAACATTACCGTCCGGCCTCCCAACGATAAGCAATACAACATAGAGAGCAGCAGCGGCGGCATGGGCGGGAAGGTGCTGCGCGACATCCTGCAAAAAGAAACGGAAGCGCCCAAAGAGGCCCAGCATAAGGAACTCTCACCGGAAAATTATGATTTCCAGTTGCTAGGCCAGGAGCGGATCGACGGCCGCAATTGTTTCGTTCTCAGCATGAATCCCAGGCGGGAAGAAAAGGACTTGCTTCGCGGGAAGGTCTGGGTGGATGCAGCCGACTACAGAATTCATCGCCTCGAGGGTAATCCGGTCAAGAGTCCTTCCTGGTGGATTCGTGACCTGCATATCCTCATGATCTTTGCCAGCGTCGACGGCATGTGGCTGCACACCTTTACCCAGGCAACTGCGGATGTACGCTTCAAAGGCAAATACGTGATGGAGTCGCGGGATCTGGAATACAGCCCCGCCACCCAAACCGCCACCAAACGCCGCAGAAATCCCGGCATCCTTGCCGGCGCCGCCATCAATCCGTAACTGTTTGCCTTTTGAGTTTATCCCGAAGCGCAGCGAGGGATCCCTTTAATCTTCCAAACTGCCTGGAGCGGCCCAAGTTAACTGCTATCATTTCTCAAGCTCTCAAATCCCCGTTCCCTGCCGAAGGTTCGGGCTCGCGCTTAGCTTTACCATGGAAGCTCATTTTCCCGGTGAAGACTGGCAACCAGCGCATCCTGCGCCAATGGCGGCCGCTGTGCGGGCGGATGGCGGTGTTGTGCGGCTATAGGGTGAGCAGGAAAGCACTTGGTACCGCAGTTAATTTAACGTAAATTAGGTAAATTAGATGTCATGTTTAATTTGCATGACATCTACGCGTTAAGTGAATTCAATCGCAATGCAAAGGGCTGTATTCGCAAACTGAAAAAGTCAGGCAAACCCGCAATACTTACCGTCAATGGCCAGGCGGAAGTTGTGGTTCAGAGCACCGAAGCTTATCAGAAGCTTCTTGCAGAGAGTGAGCTTCTCCAGACCCTTCGCGGAATCAGCCGCGGACTTGAACAGGCGAATCGTGGCGAAGGACGGCCGATGCGAGCACTTCTCGAAGAATTGGCAGACCAGCGGGGCATTTCCCTTAAGTGAAGCGCTATGAGGTGATTGTCACCCCTGAGGCTGAGGCAGCCATTATCTCCGCTTTCGACGCAGCGACCCGGCTAGCATTCAACTTCAAACAACGGCATACAAGCCTGCTCGGGCCGCTCCAAATCAGCGTGCAGCAGAACAATTCCCAGCTCTCCCTTGTACAAACTTTCCGGCCGCAAAGCGAACCACTTGTAGTCCGGACGCTTGCTTGCTTCGTTCGTGACCACCACCGCATGATGCGCCGCCTCGCGGGCGCGCTCCAGCCATGCAGTCTCACCTGTATGCCGGTAGAGATTCAACAGGGCATACGCTTGTCCTGCCATTCCACAACACAGGTTGCCAATCGGACTCGGAGCTTCTGCCGCATTCCATGCCGCTCCTTCGGCCCATGAAAGATAATTGGCGTCATTGAGCATCTTATGCGCCAGTGTCCAGAGGAAGACATAGCCTGTACTGCCGTTGCACCAGCCGGGCATGTAGCCGCCAGATTCGTTGATTCCACGTGTCCTGTCCCATTGCCAGCGCAGGCCTCGCCCTGCTGGCTCGGCGCATTTTCCCAGTTGGGAAAGCCGCTCAGCAACGTTGCCAGGCAGGGGATCCTTGCTCACCGCAGACCAGCACAGAGTTGCATACAACAGTCCCGCCCACCCATGCGCTGCGCCCAGATTGCTGAGTTCTTTCGATTCCCGGATTGGAGCAAAGCCGTCAATCTGTTGCCAAAGCTGCTGAACAGCTTGCCCACCCAGAGAGCGCAGCCGCTCAACCACTGGCGTTTCAGAATTGCCAGCAGACTTAGCGGTGCTGAGCAGGAAAGAACATCCTAAAAGGGTACCGGCTCGCCCCAGCGTCACGTCGAGCTTGTCGCAGGGCCGGTTCGAGGCTTCGATAAATGCCTCAGTTGCCGCCTGCTGCAACAGAAGGTCTCCACGAGCCTGGGCAATCAGCGCCCGCACCGTATGTACGCCGGCGGGGCTGTGATAAAGCGAGATCCGGCCCACAGTCTCCGGCGTGATATCGATCTCCGGGTTATAGAAAGCGCCATCATCGCCAATCTGCTGAACCGCACGCTCGCACCAGGCATCTGCCAGCGCCAGCAGCTCCGCGTCTTCGCAAGCACAGGACATACGGTACAGCGCGTACGCAATCCCAGCAGCGCCGTAGTTGACTGAGGTTGACGGCGCAGGAAGCGGCCCTCCCGTCAACAGCGCCCCACTCAGGCCCAACTGCTTGAGAAGCGAGTCTTTCATTTCAACAAGCTGGCGGTCCGTGGTGTGAGACGCCTTTGCGCTGGAAGATGAAATCTTCACCGCGCGCAAAGTATTGGAGAACTCACGCATCGAAGAAAAACGGTCAGCCGGATTTTTGCTGAGAGCTTTCGCCAGCAGGCTCTCCACCTCTGGCCAGGGTTGCGTGCCACGCTGGACGAAAGGCAGCATGGGGTCCTCAGCAATCTGTCGCATCATCTTCTCTTTTTCCAGCGAGAATTCCAGGCAGTGCGTACCGGTGAACACCAGATAAAGCATCACGCCTATTGCATATTGCTCCCCTGCAGCGGTCGCATTCGGCGGACAGCCGCCGTTCAGGGCCGCACGCGCGAACTCCGGCTCCAGAAAAAAGCCAACGCCTCCGCGGTGCGCCGCGCCTTTTTCGTCTTCACCGGCAACGCGAGCCAGGCCGAAGTCAATGATCTTGACTGGCTGCTGCGGGTCAGCGAATACATTGCGGGGATGAATGTCGCCATGAATCACGCCCTGCTCATGCAGCCGGGCATAAGCGTCAACCACCGCATTTGCCAGGCCCAGTAGATCGCGGCGCGACTCCGAAGAAGAGCGACGTCGGATGCCCTCTGCTACTGTGCTGACATCCGTCCCCGGACACCATTCAATCAGCAGGTAACGGCGTTCGTTCCAATCGCCACTCTGGATGAGCTTGGGTACAACTGTGCCCTTAAGCCGGCCGAGGACTCCCGCTTCGCGGTCCAGCATGGAGCGCACGCCGCTCCCGGCTCCGGCGCGAGCGATCTTCAGCGCTGCGAATCCGCCCTCTGCTCCTCGCACCTGATACAGCTCGGTGTCCTCCAGTGTTTGGACGCAGCTCACCACCGTCCAGCCTTCCACCGCATCCTCTGCCGCCAGCGTAGGTTTGATTTCCTGCGCCTCCTTCGAGTCCGCTGCCACCAGCAGTTGGGAGTTAATCAGCGACTGTAAAAGCGGGAATGCCTCTTCCAGTAGACGTTCTGCATCCTCCGCCTTCTCCTTGCTGTATCGGGCCACTGCCTGCGCAATCGTGTGCGGCGTTTGGAAATGCCGGATCAGCGCCGCCGCCTCGGGATCAACAATTTTGGATTGTGTGCGCGAGTTTGGCCGGCTGATGGCAAAATCATCTTCCTCCGCCTGAAGGTCGCGGCGGAGATTCTCCGGCAATTCACGCACTGGTAGAAGGACTGTGCCGGCTGGGAGAACAAAAGGATCAGTTAGTACCATATGACTCTCCTGGAATGGACTCAGCCCAGGCCAAAGTGCGTGAGGGAGTCCATGTTTGTGTCTCAACACCTTCCAGCCGCAGCCGTTCCAGCGCAAAACGCCACGGTGGAATGTCCGTATTGCCTGAGTTCCTGGCCACGATCAATGCTGCCGCCAGCCGATTGGCAATCCACAATCTCCAGCTTTCGCGCTCCAGCCAGGGAACTGTATGTTTTTCAGCAGGAGGATCGATGCCCCAGGAAAGCAGGCCGTTGCCGGCCAGCTCTGCGGTAAACGGAACGCCGTGGGCGGGGCATTCGGACAGCTCCTGCATGATTCGCTCGCCCGTTTCCTGAAGATCTGCTAAATGATGGAAGTACAAAACCATCTTGTCCGGCCGCAACAAGCCATACACGTCACTTCCCACTTTGAAGTGGTGAAATGGAGATGTGGCGGCAACCGCGGCGATTGCCTGAAAGGCCTCCGGCAGTTCGCTGCACGCCGGGCTCACATAAAGCTTGTAAGTAGGTCCTGGCTCCGTGATCGCAGGAGCGCGATGCGATTGCCAGGCCAGCCACGGTTGTTGCGGACTTGATGGGATTCGAGTCCAGTTCCGTGATAACAACCGTCCGGCTGCGCCTTCGTCAACGCCCAGGTGCCGCTCGACTGCGTCTTTGTCAGGCAATAACTGCCGCCAGCGCGGAGACGCCGGCAATCGGTTGTAGCTGTAGAGTCTGTGCGAAAGCAAAGAGGCCTCTGTCACAGCCAGTGTCTCTGCATATTGCAAAGCACGGCGCGAAAGTGCTGCCAGGAAGCTCTCCTGCTCCACGAACGGCTGATCATCGCAAATATGGGCATGCGCTGCCGGACCGGAGAGCATGACTCCGTCGGCTTCAATCTCCAGGATGCCGTCCAGGACCATCTGGGCGATGGTACGATCGCATTCCTGCCCAAGACTGGTCTCTACATAGCGCGGCAGAGGACCGGGATTCTGCAGCGTGAAGAAGAGCAGCGCAGCGTCCCGCGAAGCAGCCTTGATGGTCAGATTGCCGGAGTTGCGCGGGCGAAGAATGCCGTAGCACTCCGGATCGCCTTTCAACCCTTGCAGCGTCTGTTGCTCAGCTTCTGGCAGACGATCGAGCAGGACCAGTTCATATTCGGGATTTGCCTGCAGCCGAAAGTCGCGTAGAGATTTCGTCATGGCCTGTCCTTTTTTGGGAACGCCCGGACGCCAAGACGTCCAGGCGTTTCCGGTGTGCTTACTACTTGCTGGGTTTCTTCTGCAATTCCTGCTTCTGCCTATCTAGTTCTGCAATGGCATCGTGCAGCTTGCCTTGCAGTTCTTCGACTTCGGCAGCGCTCTGGGGCCGCAGGGCCTCAGCCACAGCTTTTTCCTGGGCCTCAACTGCGGCCAGTTCCTGCTGCAATTGAGCCTTCACCGCAGCCAACTGCACAGCGATGCCCTGTGGGTCTCCCTGATAAACTGGCGTCCCCGGATCAACCGTAAAACCGCAACCCGGTAGAGTACCCGGCTGGCACGCGATGAAGGTCGGACCCTCGTTGCATAGGCGGGTGATTGCTATCGTGCATCCGAAATTGCAATGGAAGGTGTGGTAGAAGCAGCCCCCCGTGAAGTGGAGGCAAGGCTGAGCCGTGTGGAAGGGACACAATCCTGCGCCGCCTCCCGCTCCACCGGCTCCAAAGGCCGCCTGTGCTGCTGGTGCAGCAACCCTGGCCTGCTCCTCAAAGAACGGGCGTGTAGGATGGGTATTGCCATAGTCGCAGGTATAACCGCAGGGCGTAATCCACCCACAATAGGTTCCGTAGTTACAGGTGTAGCCAAAGCCGCAGAACGCTGCTCTTTCCCCGACATTGACCATAAGATCTTTGAACTTGAAACTCTTCATTTTTGAAAGTCCTCCTCGGGCTTTCTGTTGTGCTGGCTTCCAAGAGGACCGCCCCGAAGATTTCGCATTTAAACAAAATCTCTCTTTGCTGTCTCCACCCGTGCCTCCTTACCCGTGGGTAATGTGCGGCGCCGTAAATGCAGACTGCCGGAACTGCCCGATGAAGCGATGGTTTGAGGCTCCTTCCGGGTACAGGCCCGGGACTCTGGGTTAAGAGTTCCCCAGCCTGGAAAACGTGCGTGTGCATGAGCG
>DATDGH010000807.1:0-7739 GCA_036522215.1 Candidatus Angelobacter sp.
CAATCGGGGAATGCAATTCCTGGATTTGATCCAGGAAGGCAACATGGGCCTGATGAAGGCCGTGGACAAGTTCGACTATCACCGGGGATACAAATTCTCCACTTACGCCACCTGGTGGATTCGGCAGGCGGTTACCCGGGCCATTGCCGACCAGGCCCGCACCATTCGCGTTCCCGTGCACATGATTGAGGTCATCAACAAACTCGTCCGTGCCACGCGCCAGTTGGTACAGGAACTCGGCCATGGGCCCAGCGCTGAACAAATCGCCCAGCGAATGGACGTTCCCGTAGCCAAGGTGCGTCGGGCGCAAAAAATTGCCCAGCAGCCAATCTCCCTTGAAACCCCCTTGGGCGAAGATGACGGGACCCGTTTGGTGGACTTTCTACGTGACACCACTGGCCTCTCTCCCGCAGAAGCCATGATCCGCGTGAACATGAAAGACAAGACGGCTGAGCTGCTGCGCACGCTCAATGCCCGCGAAGAGAAGGTCATCAGGATGCGATTTGGCCTGGAAGACGGCTCCGAGCATACCCTGGAGGAGGTAGGCCAGAGATTTGAGGTGACTCGCGAACGAATCCGGCAGATCGAGGCCAAGGCGTTGCGCAAGTTGCGCCATCCTTCCCGCTCCGGACGGATCAGAGCATTTCTGGCCGATGAAGGCAACCGCTAATACCCGGAACCATTCGCGCGGGCACAATGCCAGCCGTTAGTGTAGTATTAGAAGCGTCAGTTGTCCTCGACTCAGATAGACACGTTTCCTCCGTTGCATCCTGCCTATTTCTGCTGAGAACAGCCAAACCCAACCCATTAACGAGGAGTCACCTAGTGAAAAAGATCTACGTCGGAAACTTTTCTTTCAGTATGACAGAACAGGAACTGCGGTCGTTGTTCGAGCCTTTTGGTGCAGTCGAGAGCGCAATGGTTGCGACCGATCGTGACACCGGGAGATCACGTGGCTTTGGCTTTGTCTCCATGTCCAATGATGAGGAAGCCGCGAAGGCCATGGCGGCGTTGAACGGTAAAGACTCAGGCGGGCGTGCCCTGACGGTAAACGAGGCCCGGCCGCAAACCCAAGGCGGGTTCCGCAAAGAAGGCGGGGGACGCGGACGCGACGGGGGATATGGCCGTCAGCGAAGAGAGCCACGCTGGTGAATTTGAATGGTCTGGTTACGCGCATCCGCATGTCGGCGGATCGTCCCAACAACATACTGATGGAGACCGTTGTCTGCGACCAGTGCGGCCAACGGTTTGCCATCCATCATGATCCTGCGCGTCAAAACGTGGACGTAGCCCGCAAGCAGGCGTCATGGGTGAAAGACAAGCTCGTCTGGGACCACATCCAGGAACGCAAGCACAATGGCACCCTGGAGTTGCCGTGGCTGCAATAACATCGACATTGATGCGCTGATGAGGTATACTAAATACAGCTTTAGATCTGCGGTTGCAGGGCTTCTTCTGATCGAGATCTGGTCGAGACCGCCCACCCTTTAGTACCTCCGAATTTATCTACAGCCAAAAATTCAAAAACTATCGGCATGAGATCACTTTGCCCTGACGTCAGTGTGACGTCCCGCCAACACCCGCCGCCGATCAAAGAAAGCAAAACACGTTGTCCACATTTACCCAACTCCCAATTTCCACTTATTTGCAATCCCGGCTCAGTAAAGCCGGATTCACCCACCCTACAGAAGTACAAGCTGCCTCCATTCCAAACATTGTGCGCGGAAAGGACGTTGTTGTAACCGCCCAGACCGGCACCGGCAAGACTCTTGCCTTCTTGCTGCCTCTGATGGACAAGCTGCTGCACCATGCGGAAAAGCGCCCCGCGGCGCTGGTGCTGGTTCCCACGCGGGAACTGGCCGAGCAAATTACCCGGCAATACGAGCAGTTGCGGGGGAAAAATCTTCCTGCTGCTGCGCTCGTGATGGGCGGCACATCCGAGCGGGCGCAACTACAGGCGATGCGCGCCGGAGCGCAACTGATCGTTGCTACTCCTGGCAGGCTTGAAGACCTGCTGCAAAGGAAATGCGTCTCGCTCGATGGAATAAAAATTCTCGTGCTCGATGAAGTAGACCGGATGCTGGACATGGGATTCATTCCTGCTGTCCGCCGCATTGTCGCTAAGTTGCCAAAGTCGCGGCAGACTCTGTGCTTCTCAGCCACCTTGGATCCATCCGTAGCGCACCTCATTTTTGATTACACCCGCGACCCGGTCCGGCTTGCCTTCGGTTCAACCCAAAAACCATCGGAAGCAGTGCATCTCACGGCTTACGAGGTCCAGGCTGACCAGAAGCTCTCGCTGCTGAAGCGCCTGCTTTCCGAGGAGAGTGGACGTACCCTTGTTTTCGTCCGCACCAAGCGGGCCACAGAGCGGCTGGCCGACAAATTGAAACGGCACGGCACCAAGGTCGGCGTCCTCCACGGGGACCGAACGCAGCCGCAACGGACCCATGCGCTGGCCGCTTTTCAGCAAGGCAAATCGCAGGTGCTCGTAGCCACTGATATTGCCTCCCGAGGGATTCATGTCGACGATATAGCCCAGGTTATCAATTACGATCTGCCGGCCATACCGGAAGACTTTATCCATCGCGCCGGACGCACCGGACGGGCCGGGGCCAAAGGCAGGGCGGCAGTATTCTTTTCTACCATCGAGCGCTCCGATTTGGCCAGACTGGAGCGTACTCTGCAACTCAAGATGCGCCGGGGACATGTGGATTCTGATCTTGGCCGGGAAGAAAGATTTGGCCCTGTGGATGTCTCTTCTCTTATGCCCACACCGGTCAAAGCCGGATCCTCAGTGCTGCGATTACCAGGAGAAGTGCTTCAGCGATACGGCTCTGAGCTGCAAGATTAAAGCAGCAATCCGCATCGCGAGCGTGGAAACCATTACACAAGTATTACAGCGCGGGTGAGACTCCGCTTATAGCCTGAGAATCATAGTTAAGTGAAGGGACCGCACTCATGGGGATTTTCAGGCACGACAAAACTTTTGCCCAGCCTCTGGTCTGGGTTACCACGTTTTTTATGGTTGTGTTTCATCTTGGCGCTCTGGCCGCCGTATTTTTCTTCAGTTGGAAGGCGTTGGTGCTGGCGCTGGTGTTCTGGTGGATCGCCGGCAGCTTCGGAATCGGCATCGGCTACCACCGGTTACTTACACATCGAGGATTTAAGACACCTGAATGGGTGGAATATTTTCTGACTGTATGTGGCACCCTCGCTTTAGAAGGTGGGCCCATTTTTTGGGTGGCTACGCATCGTGTGCACCATCAGAATACTGACAAAGAGGGTGACCCGCACTCACCTCGCGACGGCGGTTTCTGGGCGCACATGGGCTGGATTCTCACCGGCCGGACCATGCATAACAAGTCGGCAGATCTTCTGCCTTATGTTCCTGACCTGCGCAAAAACCGGTTCCACGTCTGGATCAGCGAATGGCATTGGGTGCCTATAACCGTGCTGGGCGTGATCATCCTTGTCGTTGGTGGTTGGAAATACGTCTTATGGGGCATCTTCCTCCGCACCGTAGCCGGCCTCCACTCCACTTGGCTTGTAAACTCCGCCACTCATATGTGGGGATCGCAACGGTTCTCCACCGGTGATACCTCCAAAAACAGTTTCTGGGTAGCCCTGCTGACCTTTGGCGAAGGCTGGCATAATAACCATCATGCTCATCCTCAATCGTCTCGTCATGGCTTGGCCTGGTATGAACTCGATTTCAACTGGTACGCCGTCTCTGCAATGCGCATGATTGGCCTGGTGTGGGACGTGAAAACGCCAAGATTTCTGGCTGAGAAAGCGCGCTAGCGGCTCTCAGACACCATCGGCTTAGCATTGTCCCTCAGGATAGGGCGCTGTTTGTTAGAATTTAAGTTTGTCCTCTCAACTCCCAGATGCCTGAAACCATGCTTGCTGTCGTAAAACCGGAAGCTGCGCCGGGCGCAGACGTCCGCCAGATGCCTTTGCCTCAGATTGGTCCTGACGATGTCCTGGTCAAGGTGAAGGTAGCATCGGTTTGCGGCACCGATCTCCACATCTACAACTGGGACCAGTGGGCGCAGAACCGCATCAAGCCTCCCTTGATCCCCGGGCATGAGTTCTGCGGGAACGTGGTGGCTGTAGGCAAAAATGTCACCACCGTCAAGGAAGGCGACTTTGTATCCGCGGAGATGCACGTGGCCTGCGGCAAGTGCTACCAGTGTCGTACCGGGCAAAGCCACATTTGCCGCTACGTGAAGATCATTGGCGTGGACGCCAACGGCGCCTTTGCCGAGTACGTAAAAATCCCCGAATCCAATATCTGGAAGATCGATCCGGAAATTCCTGCTGATTACGCCAGCGTGCTCGATCCTCTGGGCAACGCGGTGCATACCGTGCTAGCGGGTGAGATTGCTGCCAGGACGGTTGCAGTCGTAGGTTGCGGCCCTATCGGCCTTTTCTGCATTGCCGTGGCACGCGCCTGCGGCGCCAGCCAGGTTTTTGCCCTGGAAGTCAACGAACACCGGCGCAAATTGGCGGAAAAGATGAAGGCAGACTTTGCCCTCAATCCTGCCAAAGACAACGTCTACGAAAAGGTCATGCAAGCCACCGATGGGCTGGGCGTGGAGGTAATGCTGGAAATGTCCGGCAAGTCCGATGCCATCAGACTGGGCTTCAAGATCCTGCGATTGGGCGGACGGGTCTCCCTCCTCGGCATTCCCTCTAAACCGGTGGAGTTCAACCTTGCCGACGACTTTATCTTCAAGGGCGCGACCGTGCAGGGCATCAATGGCCGTCTGATGTACAAGACCTGGTACCAGATGACCGCGTTGCTCAAGGCGGGCAAGCTGGACCTCTCACCGGTGATTACCGATCGCATGTCCATGGCCGACTTCAGCAAAGGCATGGACCGACTGAAGACCGGCGAAGCCAGCAAGATTCTGCTGTATCCCAATGGGATCAGGTAGATTTATCATTTTTGATTGGGATTTTTGATTTGCTGTGCTCTAGTTGCAATCACCATATCTCCAGGCGCTGGATCAAAGATCAAAAATCACAAATCGCAAGTCACAAATTAAGGTTACCTCATGTCCACTACATCCATTTCCCGACCGCAGCTTTCTTATCTGACCGATCAGCTCAATGACTTGAAACAAAGAGGCACGCATTTTAAATTGCGCGTCCTGGAGGAGCCGCAAGCACCGGAATGCACCATCGATGGTAAGCGGGTGATCAATCTGGCGTCGAACAATTACCTGGGGCTGACTACACATCCCAGGCTGAGGGAAGCAGCGCTGGCGGCCATCCACAAGTTTGGAGTTGGTTCAGGCGCGGTGCGCACCGTTTCCGGCACCATGACCATCCACATGGAACTGGAAGAGAAGATTGCGCGCTTTAAGAACGTGGAAGCCTGCGTGGTGTTTCAGTCGGGATTTGCCGCCAATGCCGGCACAGTCTCTGCCATCCTCGGCAAGGGCGACTTCATCATCTCCGACGAGCTGAACCATGCCAGCATCATTGACGGCGCGCGCCTCTCTCGCGCCACCATCAAGGTCTTCCGCCACAAAGATATTGCTCATGCGGAAGAGCTGTTGCAAGAAGTAGCGGGCCAACCCGGGCACAAACTGATAATTACAGACGGCGTTTTTTCCATGGATGGCGATATCGGCCCGTTGCCGGCATTGTGCCATCTGGCGGAAAAATACGGCGCCATCATGATGGTGGACGATGCCCACTCCTCCGGCGTGCTGGGACGCAATGGGCGCGGCACCATTGATCATTTCAATGTGCATGGCCGCGTGGACGTGCAGGTGGGCACGCTGTCCAAGGCCATCGGCGCGCTGGGCGGATACGTCTGCGGCACGCGTGAGCTGATCGATTTTCTCTACCATCGTGCGCGGCCGTTTTTGTTTTCTACCTCGCATCCGCCATCCGTGGCGGCAACCTGCATTGCCGCCTTTGAGGTCTTGGAGCAGGAGCCACAGCTTATGGAAAAGCTTTGGGACAACACTCGGTTCTTTAAGAAGGAACTGGGAAACCTGGGCTTCAATATCGGCGGCAAGACCACCCCTGTCAGCGAGACTCCGATCACTCCGATCATGGTCGGCGAAGGACGCCTGGCCATGGAGTTCAGCCGTGAATTGTTTAAAGAAGGGGTGTTCGTTCCCGGCATCGCCTATCCCACCGTGGCGGAAGGCAAGGCCCGTCTCCGTACCATCATGACCGCCACTCACACTAAGGATCAGTTGAGCCAGTCGCTGGAAATTTTCAGCCAGGTGGGAAAGAGGATGGGAATTCTTTCCTGATCGCCGTGATCGCGTGATCGCCGTGATCCGGTGATCTGAAAACCACCCATGCCCATTGCAGATTTCGTCCCAAAGTGTCCGTAAATTGAGGGTGAATGGGTTTCAGATCACCCGATCACCCGATCGCCGGATCACCCGATCTGAAGATCAGGTTTCCTCCAACTACGGTGGCCATAACCTTTCCCTGCAGTTGCCATCCATCAAAGGGAGAATTCTTTGATTTCGAAAACGATTCGGCGGCGTGATAAGTCCATTTTTTTGCCGGATCGAACATAGTGATATCGGCGTGGGAGCCTTCAGCCAGGGTGCCCCGGCCTTCCAGTCCAATCAGTCGTGCGGGATTGAAGGTCAGCAACTCGACGATCCTCTTGAGCGGAATCTTGTGACGGACGTGCAGGACAGAGATGCACAGGCCCAACGCTGTTTCCAGCCCGGTAATGCCGAAAGGAGCTCGGTCAAATTCAGCATTTTTTTCGTGGTGCGCGTGAGGCGCGTGGTCCGTCGCCACGCAATCCACAGTGCCGTCAGCCAGGCCGGTCAGGAGGGCGCCCCGGTCAGAGCCGGAGCGCAACGGCGGGTTCATTTTGAAATTGGTGTTGTAGTCGGCCACATCTTCATCCAGCAGGGTAAAGTGATGAGGAGTGACTTCGCAGGTAACACGTACCCCTGCCTGTCTAGCTTTTTTTACGGCTTCCAGGGTGGCGGCGGTGGAAACGTGAGCAACGTGCAGATGTCCCTTGGTTTCCGCAGCCAGACGGATGTCGCGCTGCACTATCGACCATTCCGCTTCTCCCGGCCAGCCGCGCAGCCCCAGGCGGAAGGCCGTGGGGCCGGTGTTCATGCAGGCATCCTGGGTCATGCGTGTATCTTCAGCGTGCTGCACCACGGGTACGTTGAATTGCGCTGCAACCGTCAACGCTTGGCGCATGATGTCGTCTTCCAGGATGGGTTTGCCATCGTCTGATACTCCCACCGCTCCGGCACGCTTCAGTGCGGCAAAATCCGTAAGCTGCTGGCCCAGGCTGCCGACGGTTGCTGCTGCTATGGGGAAAACATTCACGTGGGCGCCGCGTTCCGGGTCCTGCATCCAGCGGGTGATCGCAGGAGAGTCGTTGATCGGCGATGTGTTAGGCATAGGGCAGACGCTGGTGAATCCGCCCGCTGCCGCCGCCATGGTCCCGCTGGCAATGGTTTCCTTGTACGATTGCCCCGGTTCGCGCAGATGAACGTGCACGTCAATGAAGCCCGGAGTCACAATCAGCCCCTTGGCGTCAAAAACCTCATCTGCCTTGCCTTTGACTTTGCCGGCCGCCACGACCTCGGCGATGCGGCCTTCGCTGACCAGAACATCGAAGAGCCCATCCAGATTCTGCGATGGATCAAGTACGTGGCCGTTTTTAATAGCAGTCAGCATTCAGAAAAATCCAAATTCAAAATCAAATTAGCCGCAGATTTGCG
>DATDGH010000808.1:0-3216 GCA_036522215.1 Candidatus Angelobacter sp.
TGGGAAAAACCAGATTCCGTGGGTTTTTGTTTCCGCCTTGCCGCTCCTGGTGAGCCTTCAATTCTGCCAGCAGCGACGCAGGAACGGGAATCTCACGTTCTTCCTTGTTCTTGGGTTTAAACCCCCATTGCGCTTTGGCCGTCACGCGCACCACGTGACTGGTGAAATCGACATCACGCCACTCGCAGTACCGGACCTCTTTGTCCCGCATCCCGGTCAGGAGATAGAACAAATACAGCGTCCGCTCTTCCGGCTTGCAGGCCGCGAAAAGAGCCTTCAATTCCTCCGGCTCGTAGACGGGCCGAATGGGATCAACGTATTTAGGCCAGTCGCGCTTGTGCAGCAGTCCTTTGATCCCGTTCGCTTTGAGCAACTGCGCCACGATGGCCGCCCGATTGTAAGCCGTGCGCGCTCCACAGCCCATGTCGTACAGCTTGCGAATGAAGGCCAGCACATCGTCCCGCGTGACATCGTGAATGTAAGTCCTTGGGCAATTGGCCCGGAACAGTTCCAGGCAGTACTTGTACGCCGTATAGGTCTTGGGCTCGCGTTGTGGCGGCTCGATTTCCTTGAGATACGAAGTCACAGCATCCGCCAAGCGGACCCGCTCCGGTTGGTCGTCGTTGTCGGCAGCGATCTCCAAGCCAGTTTTACCGGCATCAAGCGCAATGGCTTTGCGTCGCGCCTGCTCCAGCACTTCGCCGGAGTCCTTCACGCTCTGCCGCCGGCGCTGGCCGTCCTCGTACCACTCGATGTAATAGGTTCCTTCCGCATGGCGCTGCGGCTGGCCGTCAATCAACACCCAATCGAACTTGAGTTTGTTGTTGACCATCTGCGCCGGGGCAAAGCGCCACTTATCGGCGATCTTGACGTACTTGAGAATGTTGACGCGGCAGGAATAACCGGTCTTCTTTTCGCGCCGTCTTTCTGATCTGGGCACCTGGGGAAATCTCCTGTCTGTGAAGTTTCGACGCTAGCCACTTACAGACAGGATTATAGACAGGATGGCCTGTAAACGCAAGAAAATAATAGTACATGGCGGAGAGAGGGGGATTCGAACCCCCGATAGAGGTGTTAGCCCCTATAACGGTTTAGCAAACCGCCGCCTTCAGCCTCTCGGCCACCTCTCCGGGGTGCGGGTGCTTTCGCAATTATAACTGAAGCCGAGAGCCGAGCCCCTCAAGCGCTTCGGCTGCCGCAGAAATTGCCTGCCGCACATCCTGTTCTGAATGAGCGCTGCTCAGGAACATTGCCTCGTACTGCGAAGGAGGCAGATAGATTCCCCGCTCCAGCATGCCTCGGTAAAACCTGGCAAACGCATGAGTATCAGACTTGGCCGCCGTGTCCCAGTCGTGCACTTCTCCCGGCTGGAAAAACCAGGTCAACATGGAGCCAACGCGGTTCGCGGTCAGGGCAACGCCTTTCTGCTTTGCCTCTGCGAGTATTCCCTGCGCCAGCACGGAGGAACGCTGCTCGAGTTGCGGATAAATCTCCGGGTGCGCTTTCAGATGACGCAATGTGGCCAGTCCTGCGGCCATCGCCAGCGGATTGCCTGACAGGGTGCCCGCCTGGTAGACCGGCCCCAGCGGCGCAATCATCTCCATGATGTCCGCCCGGCCGCCGTAAGCGCCCACAGGCAAGCCGCCCCCAATGATCTTTCCCAGCGTCGTCAGATCAGGTTGAATGCGATAGAGCTGTTGTGCTCCTCCGAACGCCAGCCGGAAGCCGGTCATGACTTCATCAAAGATCAAGAGCGCGCCGCTGCGAGCGGTAATATCCCGCAACCATTGCAGGTAGCCATCGCGGGGCAGGACGCATCCCATGTTTCCCACCACCGGCTCCACCATCACGCAGGCAATCTGGTCTTTGAATTTACGGAATGTCTCTTCAACCGCTTCACGACTGTTGAACGGAAGCGCCAGCGTGAACTGGGCCAGCTCTTCCAGCACGCCCGCCGATCCGGGAATACCCAGCGTGGCCACTCCTGATCCGGCCTTGACCAGAAGAGAGTCAGCGTGGCCGTGATAGCAGCCTTCAAACTTCACGATGTACTTGCGTCTGGTGAAAGCCCGTGCCAGCCGAATGGCGGACATGGTGGCCTCAGTACCGGAACTGACAAACCTGACTTTGGCGATAGAGGGAAAAGCGTCAATCACCGCTTCAGCCAGCTCGGCTTCAACCGGAGTGCATGCGCCAAAGCTGGCGCCATTGCGATTGGCTTTTTCGACCGCCTCCACTACCTCCGGATCTGCGTGACCGAGAATCAAGGGCCCCCAGGAGCCGACATAATCAATGTATTCATTGCCATCGGCGTCCCACATGTGGGAGCCGCTGCCGCGCACGATGTAGGGTGGCTCGCAGGCAACAGATTTGAACGCGCGCACCGGCGAGTTCACGCCGCCGGGAATTACACGTGAGGCGCGTTCGTGCAGTCGTTTGCTTTTGCTGTTGCTGGTCATCGGCGTAGTTCAATATATCGTACCTGCCAACACAAAAAAGCCAGTCTCTGCTGCAAAAGGACCGAGATCCTCGTTATCGTGCGCCTAACAGACTGAATGCCACTCTATGCCGCTTTTTGCCGCTAACCCGCACGGGCCCTGCGAGGCAAGAATGTCAGTTGGTTGCGGTGAAACACTATGTATCGCAAATTCATTGTGCCGTTGGTGCTGCTGGTTGGCTCGCAGGGATTTACTCAAAGCACGGCAACATCGCCATCCAGGAGAGAGGTGATTAATCAACTGGAGACTGCCACACCCACGGCCCCAACTGTGCCTGCGCGGAAAACCAATGAGCCTGCCTCCACCACGCCGCCAAAGATCAATCCAAATCCCGATCCGGCCCTGGGCGCGATTGCCGCCGAAGGGCTGAACCAGCGCGTGGCTCCGGCAACGGTCTTGTCCA
Source organism: Candidatus Angelobacter sp. (assembly GCA_036522215.1). GTDB lineage: Bacteria > Acidobacteriota > Terriglobia > Terriglobales > Acidobacteriaceae > Angelobacter. Next base: position 2,902 of record DATDGH010000808.1, read on the forward strand.
ACAACGATCTGCTCGCGCGGGGAAAGACGATCTTCGTGATCACTGACAGCTTCTTTGTCAAGAAAGAACAACTGGAAAGGGGATTGCTCGATCGCAAAGAATTGGGCGACTGGGGTCTTCACGTAGTGCAGACTCGAGAAAATGCAGACCTGGTCCTGAAGGTAAGACGCGCTCCCTTTCAGAACAATTTTCCTTTCACCATCACCGATCGCGTCAGCGGAATCGTGGTGATGGGAGGCACAGTCAATTCCCTCTTCGGCACCGTGCCAGGCAAGATTGCCGCACGTCTGGCGGAGAAATTGAAAGAGATAAAAG
>DATDGH010000809.1:0-1859 GCA_036522215.1 Candidatus Angelobacter sp.
ACAGGACTCGGTCACTGCAACTACAGAAAGTTCTGGAGAGGTTGAATCGCCGGTCTTACGTACACCGGCGGCATTTGCGCCTCGATCTTGATCTGCTCAGAGATTACACGCAGCGCATGATGCAGAACACTATTAGGGTGGGTCTTGTGGCCAAATCCGACATCACCAAAATGGCGGAGCACGAGTTGGTCTACAGTTCTGAGCAGCTCACCGGCATTCAAGAAGCGGTTAACGCCGCTGATGCGTTTCGAAAGATTGCCGAGCCTACCCTGCGCAAATCCTGGTGGTGGAGCCTGACTCGCTTTCAGGAGCGGGCGTGGGGACCGATACCCAACCTTGGAGATTTCCCAATACGCGAGATGGTGGAGGCATATGGTCGTGTGAAGCGCGCTGCGGAAGCATATGCACTCTTTTTCGGCGATGTGGGCAAGCTGATCTCTGAGGAGATAAAGGTCAAGATGTAAGGCTCGTTTCTGCTTTCAGAATCTTTCCCGCGCTCGGAGTGAGGTCAAGGGATACTGAAGAAATTTCTGTTTTCAGAAATTATTCAAGCGCGCGACGGTTGATCCAGCAACTTAAGGGGTACGGGTACGCCGTTAAAACAGTGCTGATTAGAATTCTCTAATCATACTTACACATCTTCTCTCATCCAAACGGACAAAACTGGTAATTAGATCAGATTTCCTGTGCTGGGGCGGCTTTCTCCGCTGTTCCTCCCGATTTCCGAAACCTCCTTGAAAGAGTTTTTATTCAGTCTTCTTAGGCCGCTGCTACGTATCCTTTCGTCCGAGAATTGACTGAGATAATTTGAGGACACTTCATTTCGAAAGGAGCAACACAATGCAGAAAATGTTCTGTCGCTTTGCGCTACTGGTTCTGCTGTCTGGCGCAATTGTCCCAACCGCGGTGCATGCGGATACAATTCCAGCACCCCCAATCTGTCCCCCGGGGTGCAATTGCGGATGAACAGATTGGAAGTTTTTGAGTGGCTGGGTTAATCTAAACCGGCCACTCAAAATATATGCCCATAATTCTGCTGGGCTTAATCGGACTCATACTTGAGACCCTGCTTCTGATCATTTTGATCAAACGTCGGCTCTATGGACGGTTCCGCGCCTTTTTCGTCTATTCCGCGTGGACACTTTGCGCGATGGGGCTTCGCCTGGCAGCAGGAAATCACCCGGTTGCCTTCTTCTTGATTTACTGGCTGACAGAGATCTCATATTTTGTCTTGGCATTCTTCGCTATGCTTTCGATTTTGCGACCATTCGCTCCGTTTTCCGGTAGAGGGTGGCCGATTCTTCTGACATCCGCGTGTGCGACAGTGACCGGGCTTTCCGTCTGTGCTCTGCTTTTTAAATCGATCGATAACTCTGCCCTCGGCCGCTTCGCTTCGGCCATCTATGTATTCGTTCCTCTGATGTGCCTGTTAGAAATGACTTTGCTCATCGCAGCCTTCCTCATGAAGCGCAAATATTCCATCGAATGGACACGCTATGAAGCTGGCATTCTGGCGGGATTTGGACTTCTGGCGTTCATGACTATGTTCGCTCGTCTGCCAGGTCTGTTCACGGTTTTTCATTACAAGGTGGGACCACAGTTCGAGGCCCTGTTTCGCTACTTTCCCTCCGGCGCGTTCATCTCCAGCGCGATTGCCTGGCTCATCGTATTTTGGCGCGCGGAAGATCCACCAAGCCAGGAACCACCCGATGCAGATAAGCTGCGCGAACTGGCAAGATTGATACGAGAGCGGACGGAGATCCTGAAGCAGGCAGCAAAACGCCTGGGCCACAATCTCGCTGCCGCAGGCTCGACGCCCGGGCGACTATTTCACTTCGTAGAGGGCGAATCGATTTGCA
>DATDGH010000810.1:0-4841 GCA_036522215.1 Candidatus Angelobacter sp.
GGTTGTGGCTCAGCTACGCTGTGTCTCCGTGGTGGATTTTGCTTTGCTCGAGCTTTTTGATCTTGCTAATTAGTAACTACTAATTACTAATTACTGAAGCGTGAAAATCCTCATTTGCCATCATCACCGCTTTGAACTGTGGTGCGCTCCTCCGTGGCTTCGCAACCGCCTCGCCGAAGATTTTCCTGATATCGAGTTTGTGCACTTGCCGCGTTACCATCTCCTCGGCCAGGCAATTCCGGATACGGACGTCCTGATCGGCTGGTCGATCCAGCCGGACCAATTGGCCAGGGCGCCCAAACTCAAGTGGATCCACTCACCCGCGGCTGCAGTCCATCAACTGATGTACCCTGAACTGATCAAGAGCGATGTCGTCATCACCAATTCAGGTGATGTCCACGGCCCGGTAGTTGCGGAGCATGCCATTGCCTTGCTTCTGGCGCTGGCCAAGCGTCTGCCCCAGGCTGCGCGCTTCCAGCAGCGCCAGCTATGGGCCCAGGAGACGCTCTGGCAGCAGGAGCCTCGCCCGCGCGAAGTTTTCGGCGCAACCGTGCTGGTGATCGGCATGGGCAGCATTGGCCGCGAGTTCACCATTCGCGCCAAAGCGCTGGGAATGCGGGTCCTGGCCGTCCGCGAGAATCCCGAAAAGGGAACTGCCGGCGCCGATGCTGTGTACGGCGCCACAGAACTGGACGCCGTGCTGCCTCAGGCAGACTACGTATTGCTCTGTACCCCGGTCACGCCCTCCACCACGCGCTTGATGGACAAAGCCCGCCTGGCGCGCATGAAGCCCGATGCCTATCTCATGAACCTTGGCCGCGGGCCGCTGGTGGAAGAGGCCGCTCTGGTCGAAGCCCTCACCCAACACAGAATTGCCGGCGCAGCTCTGGATGTGTTCACGCAAGAGCCTCTGCCCCAGGAGTCACCTTTCTGGAATCTGGACAATGTCCTGATCACACCGCACACCGCCGCCGTGACCGATCGCCTGTGGGAGCGGCACTACCAACTGATCCGTGAGAATCTCACTAGATTTCTCCAGGGCAAGCCGCTGCTGAACTTGATCGATAAAAGCCGGGGATATTAAAAATCATCGATCCAAAACGTCAACTTGTGCCATGATCGAGCGCCGCTCGCTGCTCCAATAGAGCAGTAGAATATTTAAAATGTTTAAAATCAATGACTTAGATGGCATTCGGTGACAGGCGTCTCGCCCCGTCGTCTTACGTCCATTGTGTGACGTCCAACCCTCGCCAAAACCTACACATTCTAGTACTCTTATTGCGCTTTCAGCCTGAGCGAAAGCTAAGAATTCTCCATCAAAATGAAAGGTCAGGACTGGAGAGGAGCCACTTCTCAAATGAAAAACTTTCTACGAGCCACAATCATTTTGCTGGTTCTAAGCGTCCCAGGGCCATCTCCCACGCCGCCAGGACCAGGAGGGCCGATTCCACAATGTCCAGACGGTAATATCTGTGGGCCACCGACTTCGCTGAGGTAGACTGAGGTTCAGCTGTGACCATCATCAATCAGAAAGTTGTTCGCTACCTTGGCTCGAACGAGACTGCGTTTCTGGTGTGTGTATCAGCACTTCTTTTTCACGCTGTTACGTTTGATCAGTGCCTGATTCTCGTATTCCTAGGCACAGGATATTCACGGCAACGACATTTGACAAAAAGCTGAAAGCAGGTTTGAGAATTCGCGGATCGTGGTTTAGGCTGGCTCACGACGATGCATACGGGAGTCTATTGGCAAATAGTCTATTGGCTCTCTACGCCAGCTTTGGCGGCATTGGGTGCTATTTTCCTGCTGAGGAGGCTATTTCAATCGTTTCGGCTCTTTTTTGCCTACGTTCTGATCGCGTTCTTGAGCGATGTATCGCGGCTGGTGGCTTACCCCAGAAGCTTTAGAGTGTATGCTTACACTTACTGGATTTCTCAACTCGTAAATACGGTTTTCGCGATTCTTGCCATCTCCGAGCTGTTTCTGAAGAGGCTTTTCCCTCAGTTCCAGAAAATTGGGTTCTATCGCTCTCTTTTTTCCATAATGGCCGTGCTCCTAGTTGGACTGGCCACGCTCACCGCTTTTCACAGTATTCCCACGGGAATTCTGGTCAAGATACTCCATGTACTAGACTTTCTTCGCGTCGCAACACTCTTCTTTTTCGTTGGCCTGATGGTATTCATGGGAAGGCGTTGGGGCAGATATGAGTTTGGCATCGCGTTGGGTTTTAGTGTTGATGCGGCAGCATTTTTGACCGCATTTGCGATTAATACGCGGCCAGGACTCTTGCGCAATTTTGCAGCCAATTTGCCGGTCTTCGCCTACGACATCGCATGTCTAATCTGGCTGATCACCTTCTTGAAACCAGAGAAGTCTTCACCTGTTCCAACAGGGCCCCTTAGCCCTGAAGTGATTGAAGAAGCCCAAAGATGGGAGAAGGCCGCGAGAAAATCATGGACCGGGAAGAGGCTGCCGAAGTGAATCTGCCGGGGCAGCCATCCCTGAAGGTGTTATCGCAAAATTGCTCCGAGCAAGCTGGAAGTTTTCCACGAAGCCAGAAAATGGGAAGAAACCCGGAAGGGTTCACTGACTAGGAAGCAAGATCCCGACTATACCGTTTTAGCTAATAATGTGCCGAGAAGACTTGTATCAGGGCACGAGTTTCACTCGTGCCGGAGCAGGCTTCAGCCTGCAGTAAAGAGCAGCAAACGAAACAAATTCCGCTCTGCCGAAGGCCTGCGCGTAGCTCCCGGTGTTGGAGCGGAGCGCATTAAACAAATCGGCACACTATTTTTAAAAACGGTCTAATTGCTATTTGTTTGAAAATCAGAGTGCCTGAGTCAGAGCGTCGCGAAATGCGGTGTCGCGGAGAGCAGTCATTTCCTGGGCCTTCGAGCGCAGTGACTCATAGGCTGGAATAAGGCTGGAAGACATCATCTTTTGTGCGTCAGAAACCTTGGCCAGTGGAATTGTGCCCACACCCGCAATGCGTCGCACCAAGAGCGCGGCCAATCCCAAAAACGCGTAGAAGCGCACATGCACTCCGGCATCAATCAGCTCCTGCGCTTGGGCCGCTACAAGAGGATTGCTGCTGCGAAGTTGACCATACCCCACCCGCTGCAGCAAAGCAGCATTGTGGCTCATGCGCCGCAGCCAGTCCGCAGCCACGCGCGCTCGCTGCCGCAGCTGTTTATGAGATTCCCGCCGGGAACCAGTTTGGCGCAGACGGGCGTCCTGCGTCGGATCAATGGCCTCCGCGAAGGCTTGCAGATTGACGGGGAGAAGGGCCGGTACGACCTCACCGAGGTCGATCTTCGGCGACCGCTGGCGCCGAAGGTTGATCACCGCTGCATACACAAATAGCAGCAGCAGACCAATGGACAATATGATCCAGACTGCAAATGAATAGTTAGTCATTCTTGAGTCTGATAGACCCAAAGAATCTAAATCGAATGGGACGTTTGGTCAACTGAAAGTTTTGACCTTAACCGAACTTAACGTGCCAAAACGGGAAACTTTCGTAACCCGAATGCTCTTAACTGGTTGCGGATCATTACGGTAGTTGCTTTCCGGGCCAATTGCGATACTGGTTCCCAAAGTAATAGCGCTTTCAGGCCCTTTTTCCACAGCACTGGCCGTCCCAAGCCCAAAACGGAGGCAGCACAAGGGGTGGTTCGTGTGCTTGACACCCCTGCCCAAAATGGCAGAAATCTCGCTCTTTTTATAGTTTGTAAACCAGGATAAGGAGCGCCGACTTACTGGTTTGATGCTCCTCCCGTTCCAGGCCCTTCCTTCGGAACAATGATGGCTGGAATCTCCTGTTTGCGGACTACATCATCGTAGGCCGGTACATCTGTGCTCAGGATCTGCTTCCATTTGACCAATTGTTCATCGAGTTGTTTAGTCAGCATGTCGAACACTTGGTAAGAGGCCTGGGTAGGCGCCGCATCGGCGCTGCTTACCACCCCACCCAGCGCCACCAATTGATTGTTCAGGCGAATGGGATAATTCAGCACATCCTGGTTGCTCTTGGCCTTGGTTTGAATCAGTGCCTCTTCCACTGCCGTCATCTTCTTATCCAGTTGTTTGCCCGCATCAGCAATTACTTTGGCATGCGGATCATTTTCCAGGCGCTTGTTCAGCGCCGTGATCTGTCCGCGGATGTCGCGGATCTGGTTGATGGCATCGTGGGTCAAGGTGACTCGATCTCGAATCTTGATGAGCAGATCGAACTGCTTTTCCAAGTCCTGCCGGCTCACGCTGAGCCGGGGATCGGGTTTGATCTCCAGGGGCGCCGTGTAGGCCTTGCCATTCACGGTAAGCCGCACCTGGTAGGTTCCGGGCAGAGCCAGCGGACCCTCGGTAGAGCCGCCCCACAGCGGGGAATGCGGGACGCGGCTTGCTCCTTCGTAGCGCAGGTCCCATACAAAACGGTTGATGCCGGCATCTGTCGGGAGATTCCGCGCCTGCTGCGGTCGAAATTCCTCGCCCCCTTCCGGCCCTTCGTCCTGAGCCGGGGTCTTAGGTGGATACTTCCGCACTACCTGTCCTTTTTGGTCCAGAATTTCTAGCGTGATCGGAGGATTTTTTGCTGCGGACTCTGTTTCAGTGCTGGCAGCACCAGCTTCTGCCGGAGCAGTCTCCGCCGGCTTGCTTGGCGCCTCTCTTCCTTCACCAGTTTTGGCCGGAGGTGCTCCTTCAGATGCGCCTGCCCCGCGTCGCTTTTCCGGAGCCTTCAATGCAGTTTTCAGCGAGTAATACACCACAGCGCCGGATGGAGGATTCTGTCCCATGGCGCCACCACCACCGCCGCCGAAGCCTCCCCCAAAAACCGTGTGGCT
>DATDGH010000811.1:0-3031 GCA_036522215.1 Candidatus Angelobacter sp.
AAGCGGTGGCGGTTGCGGCGTACGTGGTGGTCTGCGAAGGCGAGACGCTGAACGTGCCCCCGGTGCTTGAAAGTTGCTGGCTGGTGCTGTCCACGTTGTTTGTGACTACCACCTGGCTGGCGTTCTGCGCAGTGACGGTAATCGTGGAACTCTGGCCCGAGGAAATTTGCGCCGGATTAGCTCTGATGGTGACCGTGGGCGCTACGGCGGTAGTTACCGTGATGCTTTCTGAAGAGGAGAAAAAGAAGCCGGTGGTGTCCCAGGCGCGAATCACAATGGCGTGTTTCCCCGCCGCCAGGGACACGGAAGCGGACAAAAGCCCATTGGTGCTCCTGGCTTGTATGACTGAATCTACGTATAAGACCATGCCGGTAATGGGATGTTCATTGTCGCGGGCGGCGGCCGTGAACTGGACCGGCGAAGGGAGAGAGGCACCGTTGGCGGGCGAGCAAATCATTACGGTCTTGTCTACTGAGGCCGAACAGGTCTGTCCATAAGCCACATCGCCGAACACAACGGCAAAGGCGATGATCAGGGCCAGAACCAGCAAGGAACGCAGAGAAAACATTGTTCATCTACTCCGCAGATAGGAGTCACCCTTCTCTCAGACCCAAGGCCTTAGGAAGAGATCAAATTGAGTGGTGCTGGATAGTGAGAGACACGGTGAACAGCGGGGGTTGGCTCAAATTCCAGGAGCTTAGCACCGTTATGTGAGCGGTTACGCGAATTTTGGTCTCGTGGCTACGGAGACAGCTTCGTTCTCGCCGAGAATTTGGTAATTGAGTAAGTTGGTAACTTGGTAATTTGGTAATTCAAAACCAAAACCTAGCTGCAAGGGATATCAAGGGCGAAGCCCTTGGCTAGTTAGCGCTTATGCGAGCGACTACTCATTGCGGCGGAAACAGCATGGTGCTCACGGAGAATCGGCGCGATTTATTTAGACATGATGGTAGGTGAAGTAGGTGTTGCGCATTCGGTTTGGTGGTCCGGAGAGATTGTCGAGCCGCAGTAGTTTACAGCAGCGTGGCGAGAGGAAACTTTGGGCGGGGCAGCTCCCTGTACCTACGCCCGCCCTCCACCCCATCACGCGCAAAACACCAAAAACAGCAAAAACTGCGCGTGCTGGGGACCCCGGCGCTGAAGAAAACGCGCGCGAGCTTAACGGGGACTTCGGGATGGCATCCTCTAGAAATGGGCTGTTTTGGTAGACCCCAACCTTCAATCCGAACCCGCTGATTCAAACAGGACTGCAAGCCGTTGGTGACCAATGAGGTCCAGTTTCTTTCCAATCTCAGCGACCAGGAGCGTAGAAATAGTAGTCTGCCGAGTACGGCACTTTTATTTCGTTGCCGCGGTGGGCTTCGTCACAGCCCGCCGGTGGCTGGCCGCCTTTGGTGTGGATTCGCTGGATGGTGGTTACGCCACTCAAAGCGCCTGTTCCGGAATGTGTGGTTGCGGTGAGCAGCAGCCATGGAATGGAACCTGGCTCGGGAGCATCAGCGCGATTCACGACTTTGCCTGCGACCTCGCTGCCATCGGTGTGCTTCCAGGTTGGGCCCGCATAGTGCGTGCCAACCACTTTGCCGTTTGCGTCTGTGAGCTTTGCTTCAGGCGCTTTCAGGGTCCATGAGAATTTCTGATCGGCGGAAGCCTGGCACACATAAATTTGAGATCCGGTGGCATGTGCTTGCAACACAATCTCTTCGCCTGCCGGAGCTTTGAGGTTATCGGGAACTTCAGGTCGGGGAATTTGCTGTACGCATGCCAAGGCCAGAAATCCTCCTACGATCGCAAGTTGGAAAACTTTCATGGTCATAGAATCCTAACATTCCAGAGCGCTACGTGTAGGCAATCGGGTCACCACCACCCCGCCACGCGAAGCGCGCGTCGGGGACCCCGGTCACCCCACCCCATCACGCGCAAAACCGGCGCGTGCCGGGGGCCCCGGTCATCGGAAGAAACAAGCCAACACCTCAGCGCGCCGCACGGTGGGCCTGGTGAGAGGTCAGTGTGCAGCAATTGTAAAAGGGTACTCAACGCTTATCTGCGCAGACGTGGTGCTTCTCCTTCTTGAGTAGGAATACGGATAATCCATGAAGCCACGGCATGATTTTTCGAGCGCATGGCCGCGCACAAAAGAATTTCTCACAAATTCTTCCCCGAAGGACTGGATGAATTTGCGGCTCTTGTTATAATCATGAGTTTTCATTTTCAGTTTTTTAAATTAATAGCTGACGAACCTCTGGGGGCTGCCGCTCGTGTTCGGGTAAGTTGCTGCACGACGGTTCCTGCGAACAACAACGCTCATGGCACAAATCTTTCACCGTAGTGCAAATACGCTCGCCAGGGCGAGCATTCTTGGCCTTGTTTTTCTTCTTTCTGCGGTGGGAGCGGCGTTGTTCAAACTGCAACGCTCTCCTTATGTGACCGGGCAGTACGTCGCGCCGGAGCAGCCAATCCCCTTCAGCCACCAGCACCACGTCACCGGACTGGGACTCGACTGCCGTTATTGCCACACTTCGGTGGAGCAGTCCAGCTTTGCCGGCATTCCGCCGACCAAGACCTGCATGAATTGTCATGCGCTGATCTGGACCAATGCGGCCATGCTGGAGCCGGTACGCTACAGCTTCCGCACCGGACAATCCATACAGTGGACGCGGGTCCATGATCTGCCGGACTTTGTCTATTTCAATCACAGCATTCACGTGAATAAAGGTGTTGGCTGCTTCAGCTGCCACGGCCCGGTGAACGAGATGCCGCTCATGTACCAGGAAAACTCATTGCAGATGGAATGGTGCCTGAACTGCCATCGTGAGCCGGAGAAATTCCTGCGGCCCAAGGAGGAGGTGGTCAATATGACCTACCACCAGCCGGACGTGGATCACCCGATGACAGTCGACGGCGAGAAATTTACCAGCCAGGTCGCGCTGGGCGCCATGTTGAGAGTGAAGTATCACCTTCGCACTACGCAGGACATTACAAGTTGCTCTACCTGCCACCGGTGATGCGGAAGACAGAAAGAAGCGATGTC
>DATDGH010000812.1:0-17477 GCA_036522215.1 Candidatus Angelobacter sp.
TTGGAGTTCAGGGAGCGAGCGGTCCGGCGCATGAAGCTGGGTGGCAATATCAGCCAGTTGGCCCGCGAATTAGGAGTGGATCGCACTTGTCTCTACGTTTGGAAGCGCAAGACGGACCGGCGGCCCTACAGTAGAGTGGCCCGACCGGAGCGAGATTGGCGGGACAACCGGATCGAGGAACTGGAAGCTAAGATAACCCGTCTGGAAGGGGTCGTTGGGGGACAGTGGTTGGAGCTGGATTTTTTCGAGAGTGCCTTGCGCAGGATCGAGGAGAGGGGGCGGAGGAAGGGCGGCGATGGCGAGAAAGCATCTACGCCGAGATCCGCGACCGGATGCGAGCGCAAGGCGGACTGAGCATCCAGCGCATGTGTGAGTTGGCCGGGGTGAGTCGGGCGAGTTTTTATCGTCACTGGGAGAAGGAAGAACCGACAGTGGCGGAGATGGAGTTGCGGAACAGCATCCAGCGGTTAGCCTTGGCCCATCGCTACTATGGGTACCGTCGCATCACCGTGCTCCTACGGCGGGAAGGATTCATGGTGGGAGCCAAGAAAGTGCGGCGGCTGATGCGGGAGGACAACCTGCTGGCTGTGCGGCAGAGGAAGTTCGTGGCGACCACGGATTCGGATCACAGCTTTGGGGTGTACCCCAATCTGGCCCAGTATCTGGAGCTCAGCGATATCAACCAGCTTTGGGTGGCCGACATTACTTATGTGCGGCTGGAGCGGGAATTTGTGTATTTAGCGGTGGTGCTGGATGCCTACTCCCGGCGGGTGATTGGTTGGGCGCTGAGCCGCATCGTGAACAGCGATCTTGTGGTGGAAGCCTTGAAAAAAGCGATTGCCAGCCGACAGCCCAAGCCCGGACTGGTACACCATTCGGACCAAGGCTCGCAATATGCTAGCGCGGAGTACGTGGGACTGTTGGAGGAATGTGGAGCAGTGCTCAGCATGAGCCGACCCGGCCGCCCCTGGGAGAACGGTAAGTGCGAAAGCTTCCTCAAGACGCTGAAACACGAAGAGCTTGAGGCGCGGGCGTACAGCACTCTGGAAGAACTTGCCGACCATATACAAGAATTTATCGAACAGATCTACAATCGGGTGCGGTTACACTCCGCCCTGGCATACCAATCACCGGTGGAGTTCGAGTGTCAGCGGATACTGAACCAGGCGCAAGCCGACTGGAGGCCGGCGAAGATGAGTTTTCCAAGGCATCGGGAAATCTATTCCGATGGCTCAAACCATTGAGATTGCCAGGGCAAGGTTCGATCCCTGCCCTGGTCTACTCATCGGAATGAGTTTCAGCGAGGTATTCCTTGGCGGGTTGCTCTCCAGCAGAGCCCGCCTCCGCTTTCCCCGCTATACTCGTTCTGCAACAAGGGAGTGCTGTTCGTCCAGAAAATTGCAGCGAACGGCAACTGTCGAACTACACAACTGTCTCAAAAAAGGGCGCAGTCCAATCCTCAGAGATCAACAAGCTGCTTTTTATCGGATACGCAAGAACTCTTAAACATCAGGGAGACACGACAAACGCTCATCGAATCCGCGCGGCGGTGGCACTCATCTGAGCTTCTACGCCAGTCATCCGTAATCGATATGTAACCAGTTGCACGCTAACGCCAAACCTCTCCGCAATCTGCTCCGTACTCAAACGCCTGCGTTTGCAATATAGAAGTCCATCCCGCGGTAGTAACAAGGCCCATGCGAGCCAGTTTGCTTCATCTTCTTGCTTCTGATCGTAGCTTCGCATCACGACCTGACCATCCTGAGACATGATCATGGAAGCAGGACGATGTCCAAGTATTACGTGGGCTAATTCATGTGCAATGTCGCTCGCCTGCCTGGCAGCTGAGTGACGAGGGTTATAAATGATCAGTGTCGATTTACCACAATCGATTGTTATTGCTGACCATCCTGACGGATCGATATCCAACAACTGACGCTTTGAGGCTTCAGGAAGACCATCAATATCTTCCGGAGTGCAGAGCTTTACGTCGAGGTAAGCCGCCAACTCGCGCGGGTCAAGGCAACCGGTCGAAGACACCGACAGGTCAGCCCTAAGACTTTGTGCAGTCCGTTCGGCCCAACTCTTGAATCCCCGCTCCAAAGTCGGATTCATAGCTCAACATCAATTTGCCGTGGTTGGCTCTGCATCGCGAGAAGAACCATTTGTGCGATGGCCTGGACCGTGGCGGGCTGTGGATTTTGATCTGCTTTGTAGTGAACCGCTATAGAAGTGAGCGCAATCTGCGCAACGGAGCCCGGTGGATGGTTGGCTTGGGTTTCGAATCCCAGGAAACTCCCAGGATCAATACTCAACCACTTACAAACTTTTCCAAATGTTTCAACGTCCGGGATACGGCCATTTTCTATCCGCATGAGAGTTGCCGTACCAATCCCAATTTCTCGAGCTGTTTCCCGAATTTTCCTCTGTCCACGCTTTTCTCGAACCAGTCGGCCTAGGCTCTCTAGCGTGCGCTTTGGCATGTCGCCTCCTGGGGATCAATGGTTTTTGTGAAACATAACTTGACGTGCGGCACAGAACCGCCTACTATTATTGTATTTTCTCGGGACAGAAACACACAAGAGAAACGTGCTCGAATTAATGGAGAGTATTTTGGAGGTTACTATTGGCTAAAAAGATTTTCTTCAGCTTTCATTACGAACGGGACTCGTGGCGCGCAGGCCAAGTCCGGAATTCCAATGTTGTTTCAAGCGAAGACCGGTTCGGGTTTATCGACGCCGCCGATTGGGAATCCATCAAGAAGCAAGGTGACGCTGCGATCGAGCGTTGGATTGATAATCAGCTCAAGAACACGAGCGTCACCGTGGTCCTGATCGGAGCGGAGACCGCAAGCCGCGAATGGGTTCAGCACGAGATCTTGCGCAGCTGGAACCGCAGGAACGGCATCGTCGGCGTCCGGATCCACAACATAAAGGACCAGAACCAAAAGACGGACACGGCCGGTGCCAATCCGCTCGATCAGTTCAAGTTGCCGGACGGAACGCTGCTCTCGTCGGTCTGCAAGACGTATGACTGGATCTTGGATGACGGCAGAAAGAACCTCGGCAAGTGGGCCGATGAAGCTGCAAAGAAGCGGGCTGAGTTCTCTGACGACGACAAGATCGTTGCCGTCGCGAAAGCCGCCAAGCCGTCCAACGTCATTTCTGCTTCAGCAAGTGCCGGGTTCGCGCCGAGGTCACCGTGGTGCCCGAGCTATGCTGACAAAAAATGATGAAGAGTGGCTGCGAGATGCCCATCCGGGGCTGGTTCGGAGTAACAGCGGCGTCGCGGGGCCGGTTGAGTTCACGGCGACCTACAACCGGGTGACCAATCGATTCTTGATCCTCGGCGACGGCGTAGCGGACCACGTTGGTGGTGTAAGTCTGTCGGTCGCTTTTCGCATTCGCATCGAAGAACGGACGAACAAGTCTATATCGCGCCTGCCTGCGGTTTACGTCGATGGCGTGGACGCGATTGAAGAACGGCATTTTTGCCAGGCCGACAAGAGCGCGTGCCTCTGTAGTCCTCTGGAGGAGGACGAATTCCTTCGCCCGGAATTGCAATTCAGGTCGTTTCTGGAACAGCTCGTCATCCCGTTTTTGTATGGCCAGGCATTCTATTCCGCTCATGGACACTGGCCCTGGGTCGAATACGGCCACGGCGCGGTAGGGCTCCTGGAATCGTACTCCCTAATTCAGAACGAGGGTCGAGCCGAAGAGTGTCTCCGGCAGCTCGCGCAGGACGGTCGTACGTGGCCCAAGATACGGGCGGCGCTAGAGCAGAAGACTATCAAGGGCCACACGCCTTGCTTTTGTCCCGCTGCAGCGCACATCAGACGCTGCCATCCTCGGGCGTGGCAAGGGATAGTGCAGTTGCGGCATGACATCAGGAAATCGGCGATTCGATTACCGTGACGGGAGGTGATTGATGTTTCGTTCAGCAAGAGATGATACCCTTGTAAGGACCATCGAAGCCCGTTACAGTATTGACCTTCACGCCCGCGGTGATACGAAGTTGGGTAATCTGTTGGACAACCGCGGCTTCGATTCTCTTACGCAACTCGTCAAAGCATACCGGGGAGAGCTCACCCGGCATGCCTGCAAGCGTCGCGTTTATCTCAGCTTCCATGTGGAGGATTTGGCCCAAGTACGGGGATTCCGACTCATGGCCCGCGCACCGAACCTGGAAATCGATTTCCACGATGGCAGTCTCCGGGATGTGATCAACAGCACTCGTGGTGCCTACATCAGGCAAGAAATTCGGGCAATCATTCAGCGGGCCTCCGTCGTCGTTTGCCTCATCGGGAACGGCACAGCGTGGCGAGAATGGGTCGAATGGGAACTTGACACGGCTCTCGAACTCGGGAAGGGAATCTGTGGTATCCGCTTAAAGGACTCTCATGGGCGGGTTCCTCAGCTGCTACAAGATATCCATGCACTGGTGGCACGTTGGGGAAATGTCAAAGACTACATCGCCGCCATTGAGTGCGCAGCGGCACGGCGCTCTTAGGCAAGCGAAATTGACAGAGTTATGGACAGACACGCTGAACACTTCGTCGAAACATTCGTCAAGGAATTGGAAGAAGAGAATGTTGTTATCTTTGCCGGGGCGGGATTGTCGGTAGGGGCGGGCTACGTCGATTGGAAAAAACTGCTGCAGCCCATCGCTCAAGATCTGGGCCTGGACATTGACAAGGAGGGCGACCTCATTTCGATTGCGCAGTACCACCTGAACGAAAAACAAAACCGCAGCGGGCTAAACCGTGCCCTGATTGAGCAGCTGTCGCCAGGCCATACGCCTACCGATAACCATCGCATCCTTGCAAGGCTTCCGATTAAGACTTACTGGACTACCAACTATGACAAGCTGCTTGAGGACTCCCTTAAGGCCTCAGGCAAGATTCCAGACGTGAAATTCACGCTCGATCACCTGAAGCTGACCAGGCCGAAGCGGGATGCCATTGTGTACAAAATGCACGGAGACATCGACCATCCTGACGACGCGGTCCTGACCAAAGATGATTATGAGCGGTACGAATCGACATGCGGTCAGTATGTGACCGCCTTAAGTGGCGATCTCGTGGCGAAAATGTTTTTGTTCCTGGGCTTCAGCTTCACCGATCCCAACCTCGATTACATCCTGAGCCGCGTGCGGGTAAGCCTGCACGGCAAGCCGCACGATCACTACTGCATTTTCAAAAAGTGCCAGCGCGCCAGTTTCCCTGACGATGATGCTTTCAAGTATGCAGAGGTAAAACAGCAACTTGCGATCAATGATTTGAAGCGCTTCGGCGTACAAACACTGCTTGTTGATGCATACACTGAGATCACCACGCTTCTGAAGCAGATTGAGAATCGGTACCAACGTAAGACGGTTCTTATTTCCGGCAGCGCGCATGAATACGGCACCTGGACGCAGGCACAAGCAGAGAGTTTCGTTCGTAGCCTCAGTCAGGCGCTGCTTCGAAACGACAATCGGATTGTTTCTGGCTTTGGTCTAGGGGTGGGCAGCCAAGTCATTACCGGAGTACTTGAAGAGCTTTATCAACATCAGGGCAAGCGGCTCCACGACCAGCTCATCCTGCGCCCTTTTCCTCAGGGTTCGGATGCCCAAAAGCAATGGGAATACTACCGGCAGGAGATGATTGCCCATGCGGGAGTCGCTGTATTCGTCTTTGGCAATAAGCTGGAGGCGGGCAGAATAGTTCTGGCGAATGGTGTGCGCCGTGAGTTCGAGATCGCCAAGGACAAAGGGTTGCTGCTCATCCCCATTGGGGCTACCGGATTTATGGCGAAGGAATTGTGGCAGGAAGTTATAAGACATTTCGGCACATACTATCCAGCTCATGCGCCGCTCAAGTCGCTCTTTGAAAGCCTCGAGGACGCATCAGATAGCAAACGTCTCATCGATACAGTGATCGAGATTATCAACAAAGCGAAGGGGAAGTGAGCATGGCCAGACAAGCCAGACTGCACTCGCGCCGGCCAGGGTGCGGAACAATTGGGTGTGGTCGAAGGCAACAAACCCAGCAAGCGATAGCGAGACCATCAGGGAATCCTCGGGTAGTTAAGTATCCTCGTCTCCAGAGAGCGAGAATGTATCCTCTTGCATCGCGAACCGTCTCCATGTACTTTTTATTGAACTACCTGCGATTTTCAAACATCGCTGGAGAGCCGGATCTACTTCATCGCTCATAGGGCCGCCCGTACATGCCTCAAGCCGATAGGTTGGATATAATATGAAAGGCTCATCATTTGTTCCAAAGTTGAATGCGCATCCCATTTTGACTTCTTGCGCCGAAAAAATCGACGTTCCAACAGTATTGATGTGGCCGTATATAGAATTTTCACTCATGCTGAATATATAGTCTGCTTCTCCAATCTGTACCTTACTTCCGACCTCTGCGAGCTCAGGCCAAAATGCCTGATAGGTTTTCGTAGCATTCTTTGCGAGTTGGTTCCCGCAAAGATCGAGAATGGTGACCTGCGTCGCTTTTTCAATCCCACCATTGAAAAAAATGATATGCCCCGGTTTTTCAAAAACGAGCACGTCAGTGGCCCGGCTGCCGGGTTTGAACATCACCATCCGCGCCCGCGGACCGATATCTGCAACTGCCTTCTTCGCTAGCACCTTTGGATCAATAGCAGACGGGTGGATGGCTACTGGCTGAGGCAACAATCTAAACTCATTTAGTATCTCCTGAACTGTTCCTGGGTCCATTCCATGAGCAATGATTGCGAACTTCTTGCTGGATGTATTGGCGAGATGTGCGAGGCGTTGGAACTCCAAGCGGGGCCAATACTTCGAGATGGAATTTGGGCTGAGCACCACCCATATTTGTTCGCATCGATCCATAGCATCAATAATGGTAACAGTCATTGTCTTGGTGCGAACTGGATCCTTTTTTGTCAGGGGTGATTCGATTTCGTCATACCATACACCAAGACCTGCGGACCGCAAGGCCCTTACGAGGGGAACGACAACCGCTAACCGTTCCTCGCTGGCGTAAGAGATGAAGATGTCCCAGTTTTGCTCTTGAAACAGCGATTTTGGCGGTTTCCTTTTGGCCAACTTTGCCCCGTTTTGCCTTGCGTCAGCATAGCTTTCGTAAATCCTCGGCGATACAAAGCATATTACAGTCTCTCCGCGATGCCAAAGGTACAAGCAAATTTCGATTGAAGCTGAAGGGATTCGTTCCGAGCTGTCCGTAAGTCGGAAGCTTAACTAGATTCACCAATCTTGTTGTTTTTGAGTGACCGCTATGGTTCCTTGAGGATCACGCAGTTACAAATTCATATACAGGCAGACAGCGAAGACGAGAACGGGGCTGCGAAAATTGTTGAAATTCAAATATGTATGTCCAAACGAGCGAGTCCGATCCTCTGGGCCCAAGCCAGCAGACCATTCAAGCATTAGACAAGTTTGTACGTTGCAGCCGATCATGCGAACTGACGAGTCGGCTTACACAGGAGCTAGAGAACTCTTGAAATCTGGGGTTCTTTGGGGCTTTGACAGTTACAAAATCGTCTACCGGCCGGACACTCTGACTTATATCAGCTCTGCTGTCGCCGCGTCCTACCCTTCAATCTCGCGTTGAAACTCTTTGATAATGTCCCCTCGCGGACTCATTAGAAATGTCCCCATAAACTGAGATCTCCAGCCAGAAAAGGCGATCTTGTTGAAGAGGACAGCGATGAGCAATCGCGAGCTGGAGCGGGTAGCAACCCACATCGTCCATGAGGAATTTACAACGTTCCTCGATTCGATTACGCCAGACCGCCCTGCGACCCAGAAAGTAATCGATAGGGTCGCGGCATCGCTCGCGAATCGCAATGAGATAGAACAGGCGCGGGCTGGGCGTAGAAAACTGGAGTTACAGCGATTGGAGCAACAGCGGACACAGCTCATCCAGATGAAAATGGACAACCTTCTTACGACTGAAGAGTTCATGATGCAAAAAACAAGGCTTTCGGAGAGGCATCAAGAACTCCAAGCTGACGAGGGGGATTCGCTCGAAGAGCAGAAAACGCTCGATCTCATCGACGAGATATGCGATCCGATGATGCGATTAAGCCAAACATGGCTGGACGTTGGTCCGTCGATACAGCAGTGGTTCCAACTCTCGGTCCTTCCGGTCGGCTTCAGCGTCGGCAGAATTGGAACCGCCCAAATGAGTTGTCTTTTCTCATTTTTTTGCCGCCCTGAGACTGTTAAGACCAGTTTGGTGCACCCCGACGGACGGTATTGGAACCAAGTGATCAGGGAGGCTCTGGAATTCTCCGAGATTCTCCATCTGGCGCAGGCGAAGTGATCAGCACATAACACACGGAGGCGATTGGACTGATCACTGCCGTCGCTCCTTGGTGCGCGAGCTCATCACCCAATTCCGCAACTCGGAGCACGCACCGTTCCCGAATTGGATGGACAGACTTAGTGGGTCGCCCGGTGCTCCGCCCGCCACCATTCCTTAGAATTTTCTAAACTTCTGTGTCTCTAGCGCCAAGGGTGTTGAAGCCGAATGAACCTTGAGGTTTTCCCAACCGCAAAATCGACACGTCACATCATCGGTCAATTCTGAAGTTGCTGATTCTGAATCACTAAGCTGCTCAACGGGCTGGTAGCGCCCCTGATGTTGCATCAGAGGGTCGAGAATGGAGCAGCGGTTGTGGTTCCACCCTAGATATTTTGTTAACTTCATCGAGAAGCTTTCTGAAATCGTGAGCCGGTATTCCCCAGGCTATTTATGGCCACTGTGTAATAAGCGCAACCGTTTTCCAGTTGCAGCCATGCAGAATGGCAGAGTACGATGCGTTGAGATCGTAATGGGGTTCCTTATGTGGACATGCCAGTGTGGTGAGCAGATCGAAGACCAGTTTGACGCCTGTTGGAGATGTGCGGAAAGAGCCGCTAACGCGACGGGCCTACAGAATACTAAAGAGCCTCTCACCATGGAGTGCCAGCGCTGCAAAACCAGCCTTGAATATCTAGGCAAGAAGCGTTTTTACGAAGGAGGACATTTGACGCCCATGTTGTTGGGTGAATTGTTCGTCAATCGCGAAAACTTTGACCTATATGCATGTTCGCGATGCGGGCACGTGGAATTCTTCCTTGAGGGAGTCAGAGAGGAATTCAGACTAAAGAATGTTCTGGAAGACAGCGGCACAAGCGATGAACAGAGCCCGGTCTCAGAGTAAGGCTGGATTTGCGAGTCACCTTCAAAAAATAGATCGCACTCGAAACTGAGTTTTGATGAGCTGATTTCTACAGTGGAAGCGGGCGGACTAAAACACTAAAACCAACTCTGAGGCAACCGTTGCCGAACAGATCGAATGTAGGCAAAAATGAGGCTGCCAAAGCCTCCGGAACCCAAACAATTCAACAGCTTTAAACGAGCGGCTTGCAACAGGTTCAATATCAATCACTTAAGAGCAACAAGTTTCAAGAGGTTTCAATAAGGGTTGGAATGTGGTTCGGGACCAGGGAGTCGGAGGTTCAAATCCTCTCTCCCCGACCAATAAAAATTAATCTTTGCTTTCAGAGACTTGCAGACGCATCCATTTTGCAGTTTAGCCCAGAAAGTCCTTCGATTAAAAATGCACGAATCGGTATCTCAGCCGATCACTGACTCTTTGTCTTGATCTGGTCACAACGGCTACATCGATTGCCATCCTTTTCTGCTTGCGTCATAGTGCCTTTCGCGCCGCACATACTTTGCGTCAATTGTCTTTCAAGGCGATCTTCAGCAGTCGCAGAATCCCCCTCTCTTTTGCTCGGTGACTAAACTTTGAACGGAACGAATATCGAGACTGTTGTACCCCGAGTGCTAGGCTCGCCGTCACTACTCAGCCGAATGCTGCCGCCATGCTTTTCCATAATGCTGCGGCTCACCCAAAGACCCAATCCCGTGCCGCTCTCTTCTTTGGTGCTGACAAAGGGGCTAAAGAGTTTGGATTGCAGTTGCTTCGGAATGCCGACCCCATTATCGACCACGCGAACCAGGACCCCGCTCTGGCCGGATTGGTGGGCCGCTTCCGAGTAAATACTGATCTGTCCGCCATCGGCGGTGGCTTCGACTGCATTCTTGATCACATTGGTAAACACCTGACGCAGCTCGGAGGGGAAAGCCTCCACTTCACCCTCAAATCCAGGTAGCACTTCGATCTTTCTCCGGTCCTTTACAATCGTCTCCTTAACCAGCGTGACGACGCCTTCGAGCAATTCAGAGAGCTTCACCTTGGAAGCTGTGCGCGATTCGCGGTGCAGACTCAGCATGTTTTTGCTGATCTCAGCGACCCGCTGTATCTCCCTCTGAGCTGTCTCAATCAACTGGCGGGCCTTGGGCTGCCCGTCGACTTCCTGGTCGAGCAAAAACAGAATGTTGCCTACCGTGTCGAGTGGGTTGTGGATTTCGTGCGCGATGGACGCGGCGAGACGGCCAGCAAGAGCCAGGCGCTCGTTTGACTTTAGAGCGGCCTCGAGTACGCGTTGTTGCGTCACATCACGGAAGATAAGGACGATTCCTACGATTTTTCCTTTGGAATCCCGAATCGGCGCACCACTATCGTCAATGGCAATTTCCTGCCCGCCCTTGCTGATCAGCACGGTGTGGTTAGCCAGTCCAACTACGTGGTTCAGACGGCGAACCTTTTCGACCGGATTCTCTACGGGTTTGCGAGTTTCCTGATTTACGATTGGAAACACGTCCGTGAGCGGCTTACCAACGGCTTCTTCGGATTTCCATTCGGTCAATTTCTCCGCGACCGGGTTCATCAACGTGATCAAGCCGTCGAGGTCGGTTGCGATCACAGCGTCACCGATGCTCGTCAGGGTCGTGCGGAGCCACTCCTCCTGTGCAGCCAGTAATTCTCTATCCCGGGCCAATGCTGCCCGTGCGGCTGCCAGTTCCGTTATGTCGTGGACGACTTTGGAGGCTCCGATGATGTGGCCCTCTGCATCCTTGATTGGGGAAACGAACACAGAAACATGGATCAGACCGCCGTCCTTGCAGACACGAATGGTATCCAGCCGCTCGGAAGGCAGCCCTTCACGAATACGCTGGAGAATATCGGCTTCCTCATGGAGTCGGTCGGGAGGCAGCAGTATCGTGACCGGCTTACCGACAATTTCGTCTCGCTTATACCCAAAGAGCCGCTCTGCGCCGGCATTCCACGTCTGAATGATACCGTCAAGGTTCTTGGTTGCAATCGCATCACCGGAGTACTCGACGATGGCGGCGAGTTCGGCAGTGGCCTTTTGCGCTTTCCGTTGCTCGGTCACGTCACGGAAAACAAGGACAATGCCCGTCAGAGCCCCATCGGGAGCAAAGATCGGCGCACCACTGTCGTCAATCGCAATCTCTTCGCCGCTCTTGCTGACCAAAATTGTGTGATTGGCCAGCCCCACCACTCCGTTCAGGCGGCGAACCTTGTCCACTGGGTTTTCGACCGTCTGGCGAGTCTCTTGATTGCAAATCTGAAAGACTTCGGCGAGTGGCCTGCCTCGGGCGTCGTTCAACGACCATCCGGTCAGCTTCTCAGCCGCCACGTTCATGAGCGTAATCCGACCGTCTGCATCGGTCGCAATCACTGCATCACCGATGCTGGTCAGGATCGTGTGAAGCCATTCTTTCTGATCCTCAAAGCCACTGGGCATGGATCCAAACCTCTATGTCACGATGTGCTCTTTGTTTACATGGTTGCAGGAGAGCGTGGGACAACGAGCCATGCTGTGTTGAAACGAAAGGCTCGTTAAAAGGTTTGTCATGGACCAGAAATCGCTTTGGCCATTTGCGTCTTAGCCAGCAACTCCGCAACAGTTTTCAGCATGATCAATGGGCCCTCGCCTTTGGTCAGGTATCGATCCACCAAGGCAAGAGTTTCGTTGGGCAGATCGATATAGGCGGAAAGCATCACTATAGGAATAAAAGGTTTGAGCTGCTTCATTCTCTCGGCCACAACATCGCCATTCATCCCCGGCATTTTGTAGTCGAGGACAACCAGATCAATAGGCTCGGCAGAGAAAATCGCCAAGCCGTCCGGGCCATTCTCCGCTGTGACCACACGATAGCCCTGGGATTCCAGCATCATTTTGCGAACAGAAAGGCCGGTCGTTTCATCGTCCACACAAAGGATGAATTCGCCTTGGCTTCGAGCCTGGATATTACTTTGACTTGTCATTACGAATCCGCGCCGGCGTTGGCGCCTACAAAGCTAGTTATATCATACACTTAGAATTCCCAGCCGTAGAGCGCGTTGGCCCACAAGATTTGAATTCTTTGATGTGAAGTTTTTGTTAGGCTCAACCTTTGCGGGACATAAGGGTTTGAAGGGAGAGAGCCTGACTGTAGAGGCGGCGAGCCGCCCGCGAAAAAGTTCTTGGCTCCAAAATGATTGGAATTGACGGATCTTTGCCGGTGGCGCGGAGTAGTTAACGGAAAAAGCCCATAAAATGCCCTATGAGCGGCGCGGGCTGAAGAGCCGGCCAGAGGGCACGGGTAATGACACGGCCCTTTAAATCGCCATTAAATCGAAAGTTCTAAAATCGTCCGCTAGGGCCGACCAATTCTGATGTTCCTTCTAATCAATAGCTTATCAAGAGACCCAATTTTCAATTTTCGTTGATTGGATCCGCAAGTCGTTTGATTTGTATCAATTGGCTCGGTTCAAAAATCATCGGGTTTTGTTGAAAACAATGCGGTGGGTTGGCGTGTGATAGATCATGAAAGTTGCGGCACTTTGATTTCAATGCGGTTCAGTGCACGGTTACATTCACGGTGACGGCACCGAAGGTATTGCCGGAGTTGGCCGACACCGTGACCGAATACGTTCCCGCCGGCACTCCAACCACAGGTTTGGCCGCATTGCCGCCGCAGCCGACGATCACGACAAGCGCGAACAGGCCTGCCATAAACCGCTCTTCCTCACCTTAACAATTTTTAATGTTTGATTCTTGACTTCCCGAGACATCCAGCAGTAGCATGTCTTGTCCGCGCGGGACACCCCTTCTCGCGAACGATACAGGAAAGCTGTTCTCCAAAGCCACGGCTGGCAGCCCATCCAGCGAGAGGCCCGCTTTTGATGTCTTCAGCCTTATGGAACCCTCTCGTCCTACACCGATTCCCAGACAGCTCGGAATCGGATGTCATCCACCCTGATTTATGGCCTGCCCATCGCAACAATGCAATAACGACGAAATTGCACCCAACAAACAGCCAACTTAAACAAAGGAGCTAGCAATGAGTCGTAAGTCTGATCGAGACGATCGTTTTTTCCTTACAGAAAATTCTGACAAAAGACAGCTTAGAGATGCGGAGAACGCCCGCAAAAACCGCCAGGAAATTACAAAAGCTCTTTCCCACGGACAGGTCTCACGCCGTGATCTGGTCAAGTGGGGTTTGTTTACATCTGCCGGGATTCTAGCGCCGATAGGGGGTCTCAACCCCTTCGTAAGACCGCTGCACGCGCAACCGTTCCAGTTCCGGAGCGGGAGTGGGAGTTGCGGTCAAATCCCCAGTGGGCTGCCACCCAGCCCTCTTTTTGGAGTTCAGCCGTTTACGCAGCCGATGCCGCGCTTTGACGTGTTGCAGCGCAGAGCTGTCTCCACATTGAATCCCGCGCCCACCGCGCAGGCCAACACCACGCAGCAGCCGGTTGATCCTGCGCTGGTAGGTGGGCAAACCGGCCTTACAGGCCCGATCGAGGGCCGTCCTCCAGGTGCCAATTGGGCACATCAGGGCTTTGATCGGTTCCCCCCTCGAGTTGCGGTTGAAGTCACCACCCTGCCCTGCATCAACAACACGACTTACAATCCGGGCGTAACCTCCGATTTGAATTCGGGCATCAATCCGGCCGCGACGATCAAGCCGCAGTTCCATCCCAGCCTCCCGGTACAGAACTCGAACCGGCTGTGGCTTTTTAATGGCAACTTGCCGCCCAAATTGATGCAGGTGCGCTACGGCGAGCCGGTTTTGTTCCGCGACCACAACGGGTTGACCACGGACATCACCAACAATGGCGGCTTTGGCCGCTTCACCTTGAGCACGCACGAACACAATGCTCATCACGGCGCTGAAAATGATGGCTTTACCGGCGCATACTTCTGGCCTAACGAGTTCTATGACTATCACTATCCCTGGGTGCTGGCGGGATTTACCACCATCAACACCGGGGCTACAGATCCCCGCGCCGGCGCTCCTGACGACACGGGCCACATCACCAACGTGCCGGGTGACTGGAAGGAAACCATGAGCACGCACTGGTTCCACGATCACATGTTCACCTTCACGGACCAGAACGTGTACAAGGGTATCGCCGGCATGAACAACATCTACAGCTCGCTGGATCGCGGTGACGAGTCAGTCAATGACGGATTCAACCTGCGGCTGCCCAGTGGCTATAACGAAACCCTTCATAATGGCTGGGGCAACCTGGACTTTGATGTCAACCTGATGCTGGCGGATAAAGCCTGGGACGCTAACGGCCAACTCACCATGGACAACATCGCGTTTGATGGATTCCTGGGCGATCAGATGACCGTTAATTTGGCCTGGAAGCCATTCTTCAACGTATACGCGCGACGGTATCGGTTCCGCATCCTCAATGCCAGCGTCTCCCGTTTCTTTGCGCTGGCCCTGAGCGATAGCTCGCAGTTTGTGCAGATTGCCAATGACGGCAATCTCCTGCCTGTGACCGTGCCTCTCACGCAAACCGACCAGCTCGGCATTGCCGAGCGGTATGACATCGTGATCGACTTCTCGCGGTACAGCGCGGGGCAAACGGTGGACCTGGTAAACCTGCAGCAGATGGCGAGCGGGAAGTTGCCGGGCCCGGTGCTGAGTGTTTCTCAGGCTACCAGCGGCACATCCTGTGATCCTTGTGTGGGGGCCTTCCTGCACTTCAAGATCATTGGGCCGCCTCCTCATCCAGACCTGAGCCTAAACCTCACTGCCAACCCGCAGACTGCGCTGATTCCCAATCCCACCTTGCCTACCGTTGCCCGGAAGCGCACCTTTACTTTTGACCAAAACGGTCAGATCACAACCAACGATCCTGTCACCACCTATACCGGTAATGGACAAGGGAGAGGCTCCTGGGGCATTGCCACTAACAACCAAGGCGGCAGCAGCAGAAATCGCGGAGGCTCGGTCTTGCAGGCCGACTTCGGCCGCATCTCTGCGCAACCTGGATTTGCTACCGCCGAGGAGTGGACGCTGGTAGGTGGCTTTGGCTGGGACCATCCCATCCACATCCACTTTGAGGAGGGCCAGATCATCTCCCGCAACGGACAGCCGCCCTCCCCTGCGGAAAGCGGGCGCAAGGACGTGTATCGTCTGCGTCCCAATGGAACCGTGGTGATCCACATGCAGTTCCGCGACTGGGGCGGCATGTTCATGGAGCACTGCCACAACACGATGCATGAAGACAATGCCATGCTGTTGCGGTGGGACCTCGACAGCGGAACACCGTTCTTGAGTCCGCTGCCAACTCCGATCTCGAAGCCTACAGGCGTTACATTCGAGACCCCGGACCAAATCTTACCCAATGCTTGAACCAACTCCCGGCGCGTGCGACCTTCACCGTACACGCCGGGATCGTAATTGATTTGACTGGTTACAGGGCCCAAGGAGTACAGCATGGTTTTGAATAGATGGAAAAAGCTAACGATAGCTTCTGCACTTTTGTTCGCGGCCTTCGCATTCTTGTTGTCTACGAAGCCGGTGGCCGCAGACTCCTATCATTTTCCCAATATCGAACTTATCACCCAAGACGGCAAGAAAGTCCATTTCTATGACGATCTGATCAAGGGCAAAATCGTCGCCATCGATTTCGTCTACACTACTTGCGCGTATGCCTGTCCTTTGGAAACCGCGCGCATGGTGCAGGTACAAAAGAAACTCGGCGCCCGCGTGGGTTCAGACATTTTCTTTTACTCCATCAGCATTGATCCGGCACACGATACGCCGGAAGTGCTGAAAGCCTACATGGAAAAATTCCACGTTGCGCCGGGATGGACTTTCCTTACTGGCAAAAAAGAAGATATTGACTTCCTGCAAAAAAGGCTTGGCGTATATGCCGACCCGTCAGTCAATGCGGACGGGCATCTCCCTCACCTCCTGATCGGCAATGAGGCAACCAACACGTGGATACGAGGCTCCGCTCTCGATAATCCATCCTTTCAAGCGCGAATGATTGGCGACTTCCTGGACAACTTCAAACACGCCGATCTGAAACAACAAGCAAACGCTTCCGACGGAAGCCCGATTCGGAACTTCGACAAAGGACAGTATCTGTTCGGGAAACAGTGCGCAGCCTGTCACTCCATCGGCCATGGAGATCTCATCGGGCCGGACTTACTGGGCGTTACCCGCATCCGCAGCCGGCAATGGCTCCTGCGCATGGTCCAGAAGCCAGAGGAGTTGCTGGACGGCAAAGACCCGGTTGCCACAGCCTTGCTAAAGAAATACAACGGAGTTCGCATGTCCAGCACTTTCGTCGGCGACCTGGACGCGGAATACATCCTCGACTACATGGAGGCGCAAACAGCCGCTCACGATAAGCAAGCCGCCAACGCAGGCGCCAGCAAACAGGCAAGCCAGTGAATGATCTACTGGCCTGAATTCGACTTCAGTTACAGCCTCGATACTTCGCGGCTTCTGCCGCACATAGTGGCCATTGAAGCGTGCAAGGAAGCTGCCGCTAACCCGGTGCTTCCATCACAATGGCGCGAGCAGTCCCAGCGTGACGAGATGGAAAATCCATCAGGGAACGGGGTAGCGGAGTCTGAGCTGAGTCAAAGTTCAATTGCCATTCGCAAGCAAGAGCTGCTGGAGAGGAATACAAGCCCATCGCTGACATGGGTGCGGCAGCGGTTTGCTCCCGGAAGAGCGGCAATCTCTATGCCCGACATCCTGCACCTCCACCGCATGGTGGCGGATGAGTCCGGCGTCTACACGAATGTGGGCGGCGTTTTGAGGACGACAGGTGTCGAGGTTGGATGCGAGGAAGCAGGCGGATTGCATGCAGGGGCGCCGCCACACAAGCTGCCGCGGCTCATGGACCAGTATGTCAGCTTCATTGACGACGCTTCCATGAGCAGGTTTCCCGCGGTCATCCACGCCCTGGTGGCCCACTTTTTCTTCACCACCATACATCCGTTCGACGACGGAAATGGCAGAGTCTGTCGGCTCATTTCGGCGGCGATTCTTTTCCAGCGTGGATACAACGGGCACGGCTTCTACGCCTTTTCCAATCATTTCCATGTGAATGCACTCAAATATCACACGCTGCTTCACCGATGCTGGCAACAACCCTTGCCTTTCGAGGTGACTGAGTTTGTTGCGTTCGGTATGGAAGGATTGGCAGCCGAGCTTCAAGGGATTAACAGTTTCATTAAGGTTAGATTGCACCGCACAGCAGACAGACAACTTTTGACGCCAGGGTTGCGGCAGCGGCGCGGCCACCGAGCTATGCAATGATTTA
>DATDGH010000813.1:0-5604 GCA_036522215.1 Candidatus Angelobacter sp.
ATGACCACATCTTCTCCGTCCGAGAGCGCGTCCACGTCCACCTCAATCGCGCTTTCCAGAAAATGGTCCACCAGCACCGGACGCTCCTGCGAATACTCAACTGCCTCCCGCATGTAGCGGATCACGCTTTCATCGTCGTAGGCAATCACCATGGCCCGCCCGCCCAGTACATAGGAAGGCCGCACCAGTACTGGATATTGCACTCGCCGTGCGCCGGCCACAGCTTCTTCCACGCTGGTGGCAATCGCTCCCGGCGGCTGCGGAATTTCCAGTTCGTCCAGCAGCTTGCCGAAACGCTTGCGGTCCTCCGCCAGGTCAATCGACTCCGGACTGGTGCCGATGATGGGCACTCCTGCCGCCTTCAGCGGAAGCGCCAGATTCAGCGGAGTCTGTCCTCCGAATTGGACAATCACTCCCACCGGCGCCCCGGCTTGCGCTTCGTGTTCGTAAACCGAGAGGACATCTTCAAACGTGAGCGGCTCGAAGTACAGACGGTCGCTGGTGTCGTAATCCGTGGAAACAGTTTCCGGATTGCAGTTGACCATGATGGCTTCATGACCATCCTCACGCAGTGCGAAAGCCGCATGGCAACAGCAGTAGTCAAACTCAATTCCCTGGCCAATGCGGTTCGGCCCGCTGCCCAGAATGATTACTTTCTTCTTTGTGGTAGGCGGCGCTTCATCTTCCTCTTCGTATGTGGAATAAAGATAGGGAGTGTAGCTCTCGAATTCTGCGGCGCAGGTGTCCACAAGTTTGTATACCGGCCGGATTCCATGTTTTTGCCGCGAAGACAAGACATCCTGCGGCAGCGCCTTCATCGCAATTGCGATCCGTTCATCGGAGAGGCCCATGCGCTTGGCCTCCCGCAGCATCTCCGGCGCAACCACAGAATATTTTTCCAGCTCCATAAGCTCCGTCGTGATTTCCTTCAACTGGTAAAGGAACCACGGATCGATGCTGGTCATCTTGTGCAGCTCTTTGGGCGTCATTCCCTGTGCCAGCGCGTAACGCAGATAGGTAAGCCGCTCCGGGTGCGGCGTGACCAGACGCTGTGTCAGGATGCGCGGCTCGATTTTTTCCGCTCCCACCCGCCTGCCCGTTTCCAGCGAGCGCACGCCCTTCATCAGCGCTTCCTTGAACGTGCGCCCAATGGCCATGGCCTCGCCCACCGACTTCATCTGCGGCCCCAGGCCTTCATCCGCTCCGGGAAATTTTTCGAACTGCCATTTGGGAATCTTCACCACCACGTAATCAATGGTTGGCTCAAAACACGCCGGAGTTTTGCGCGTGATGTCGTTGGGGATTTCGTCCAGCGTGTAGCCCACCGCCAGTTTTGCCGCAATCTTGGCGATAGGAAATCCCGTCGCCTTGGATGCCAGAGCGGACGACCGCGAGACGCGCGGGTTCATCTCAATCACCACCATGCGCCCGTTGGATGGATTCACCGCAAACTGGATGTTCGATCCGCCCGTCTCCACTCCCACTACGCGAATCACCTTGATGGCTGCATCTCGCATGCGCTGGTATTCGCGGTCCGTAAGCGTCTGCGCTGGAGCCACTGTGATGGAATCGCCCGTGTGCACGCCCATGGGATCGAAATTCTCAATGGAGCAAATGATGATGACGTTGTCCGCAAGGTCGCGCATCACCTCCAACTCATATTCCTTCCACCCCAGGACGGATTCTTCAATCAACACCTCATGCACCGGAGACAAATCAAGTCCGCGCGCCACAATCTCCAGCAGTTCTTCCCGGTTGTAGGCAATGCCGCCGCCAGTGCCGCCCAGCGTGAACGATGGGCGGATAATCACCGGAAATCCGATTTTTCCGGAAAACTCCATCGCGTCTTTCAGATTGTTGATGAGCGCTGACCGTGGAACGTCCAGACCAATCTTGATCATGGCGTCTTTGAACAGCAGCCGGTCCTCAGCCATCTTGATGGCCTGAAGCTGCGCGCCAATCAGCTCCACTCCGTATTTTTCCAGCACGCCGCTGTCTGCCAGTTCCACTGCCAGGTTCAGCGCCGTTTGCCCGCCAACCGTTGGCAGCAAAGCAAATCTGCCGGGAACGCGAGAGCCGCCTTCCTCTAACAGCATCTCGGCTTCCTGCCGGATGATCTCTTCCAGATAAGGTTGCGTGAGCGGCTCGATGTAAGTCCGGTCAGCCATCTCCGGATCGGTCATGATGGTGGCCGGATTAGAATTGCACAGCACCACCTCATAACCTTCGGCCTTGAGCGCCTTGCAGGCCTGCGTGCCGGAATAATCAAACTCCGCCGACTGCCCAATCACAATCGGCCCTGAGCCAATAATCAGGATCTTCGAGATGTCATTTCTTCTTGGCAGCTTCTAGCTCCTAGCTTCTCACTGGCGGTAAGGTTTTCCGATCACCCGATCACGCGCGATCACCCGATCTACCGATTCTTCCATGCTTCCATCAACGTCAAAAAATCTTTGAACAAATAGTGCGAGTCATGCGGTCCTGGCGAAGCTTCCGGATGATACTGCACGCTGAACAGCGGCAGACTGCGGTGCCGCAAGCCTTCCAGCGTGTTGTCGTTCAGGTCAATGTGGGTCTTGATGACCTCCGATTCCTTCAGCGAATCCGGATCAACCGCAAAGTTGTGATTGTGGGCGGTAATCTCAATCTTCCCGGTCTCCAGCCGCTTCACCGGATGATTGCCGCCGTGATGCCCGAACTTGAGCTTGTAAGTTTTTCCGCCAAGCGCCAGCCCAACTAACTGATGTCCCAGACAGATGCCGAACACCGGAGTCTTCCCCATAAGCCTTCTGATGTTTTCATACGCGTAATTGCAGGGCTCAGGATCACCCGGGCCGTTGGAGAGAAATACGCCGTCAGGAGTCATTGCCAGCACCTCTTCCGCGCTGGTCATGGCCGGAACCACCGTCACCCTGCATCCCTGGTCCACCAACATGCGCAGGATGTTCTGTTTAATGCCATAGTCGTAAGCCACTACATGCTTCTGCGATGGCTCATCTTTCACGCCCACAACTTCTGTGGGCTCGTGCGACCGGGTTCCCGTGGCCCACTCGTAGCGTTGCTTGGTCGTCACTACCTTCGCCAGATCGGTGCCATCTATCTTGGGGATGGAGCGCGCCTTGGCCACCAGCTTGTCCGCATCCGTTTCAATCGAGGAGATCACGCCCCGCATCACGCCATGGGTGCGCAGGTGGCGCACCAGCGCACGCGTGTCAATATCTGCGATCACAGGGATTTTGAATTTCTCCAGGTATTCGTCCGTCACCTGCTGTGAACGCCAGTTCGAGCTGATGGGCGAAAACTCCCGCACCGCCAGACCTTCAATGTAAGGATGCGTGGCCTCGTTGTCGTCAGGATTAGTGCCGTAGTTCCCTATTTCCGGGTTGGTGAGGATAACGATCTGCCCGGCATAAGAAGGATCAGTGAAAATTTCCTGGTAGCCGGTGATGGAGGTATTAAAAACGACTTCCCCGTAACATTCGCCTTTCGCGCCGTAACCTTTACCGCGGAAGATCCGTCCATCTTCCAACGCAAGGATTGCTTGCATTGCTTCTCCGGGAGTGGATTTTATAGATTCTAACATGATGATTAAGATACGCGTTGCAGTGTTGCTGTGGAAATCAGGAAGGTATTGGTCTTTGATTGCTTCTTTCCGATGACCGGGGTCCCCTCGATTTTGGCGTGGTGGTGTCGTGGTGACCGATGACCCGATGCACCGATGACCGGGGTCCCCGAACACGCGCTTCGCGTGGCGGGGTGGTGGTGACCGGGGTCCCCGGCGCGCCCGCTGTTGGCGTGCTGGGGTGGTGGTGACCCGATTAATGAAGCACTCCCACCTTATCCATGGGCCAATAACCAAACACCGCTTTCCCGTAGATGAAGTTGCGGGCCACAGGGCCAAAATCGCGGCTGTCATTGGACATGGAACGATGGTCTCCCAGGACATAATAAGAGCCGGCTGGAACCTTGACCTCAGGGTACGATCGCGAATCCAGATACACTTCCGGAACGTAAGGCTCCGACGTAAGACGGCCATTGAGATAGACCCGTCCATCAAATACGCGCACCCGGTCTCCAGGAAGCCCGACCACCCGCTTGATAAAACTCTTGTGCGTGTCGCGCGGATAGCGGAACACCACAATATCGCCGCGCTGGATATCTTCCAGCTTGTAAGCCAGCTTGTTGATGAAAATCCGCTCCTGGTCTTGCAGCCCCGGTTCCATGCTCCCGCCCTCGACTTTTACCGGTTGATAAACGAACAGGATGATGAACAGCGAGATTGCGATGGAGAGGAGAAGATCACGGACCCAGGAATGCAGCGCCCGCAAATGGCGGTCTTCACTCACAGGCGCGACCGGCTCTGCTTTGACCACTGCTTCTGCTAGCTGTTGTTCCTCGAGCATCTTCTCTCCTGTTCATTATACCTGCACAAAAACGTAGTGTATCGACGCATTGGTGTGTCTTCCGATGACCGGGGTCCCCGAACACGCGCTTCGCGTGGCGGGGTGGTGGTGACTGGGGTCCCCGACACGCGCTTCGCGTGGCGGGGTGGTGGTGACCCGATTGCGTCCACGATCCGTTCAGCCGAGAGTCACAGATCGTTCAATCCGGTGAAACCGGTGGCAGAGCTGTGGCCTGTCACCTGTGGCCTGTGGCCTACTTGTTGTAAAATAATCCCGCTATGAAAACCTTTTTAATTCTTGCTGCGCTGCTGTGCGCTGCTGCCCTTACTCAGGCCCAATTAGCCAATCAGCCGGCTCAAGTTCCTGCATTTCATGCCCAGCCTCCGTCCAAAGTTGAGGTGGTCCCTGCTGTGCTCACGGAAAAACAGCTTGCCGACCAGGGACTCACCCAGCCCGTCCAGACCGCATCGTACAAGGCTGTCGCCAAGTTGCCCTCAGTCATGTATCAGCTACCCTGTTATTGCTATTGTGATCGCACCCACGGACACACCAGTCTCCATTCCTGCTTTGAAACTACTCACGGAGCAAATTGCGGTACCTGTGCCGCCGAGGCTCTCTATGCCTACAAGATGACCAAGCAGGGCTGGAGTCCCAAAATGATCCGCGAGGGCATCATCCGTGGCGACTGGAACCTCATGGATCTGCAGCATCCTGAGCCGGTCAACTAGCGCCTTTGGTTTTTTGAGTTTATCTCGAAGCGAAGCGAGAGAACCCTACCTGCTTATATACAATCTCAGGGCGGACGCCCCGCGAGATGGTTAGACTGCAGCAGGAAGCTAAATTGATCCTGCACTTTGGCCTGCTGTTTGCCTCGCTCTGGCCAATTGCTATTTGCTAGTTGCCATTTGCTTGTCCTTGCACCACGGATAGTGCAGTTGACGCATCCAAAGTTTGTGCCGTATAACAGGGCTGCTTCCCCCAGCAGATCGAATGCTTTGGGTAGCCTTTAATCCAATTTCCACAGCCTTGGTTTGCCGCTATCCATATATTGGTCGTAAGGACACAATAAAATGAAGAAAAAAGTGGCAGCAAACGTTAAACGTTCGAGTCCTAAACCTAACAAAAAGAAGGGTCTTAAGAGAACTACGACCATGACTGCGAAGAAATCAACCGTCCCGCAGCCCAAACCTACCTTTAAGGA
>DATDGH010000814.1:0-3913 GCA_036522215.1 Candidatus Angelobacter sp.
CTGGGCGAAGATGTAAAGGCGCGCTACGCTGACCTGAAACAAGCCTCGGCCGATCGTTGCCCGCGCCTGTTGGGCTCGGTAGTAAAGGCGGCGGAAGTGCAGTTCCACCATGAGGTCTACAACCAGTTCCTGTGGAATCTCTTCTAGACGCCTTTCATGCGGCGGGTGATGCCATGCGCTCTCATCGCTCCAAAATATCTTTAAAGGCGTTCAGGGAGACCTTTTTGGGCTGGCTGGGCAGCAGGACATCTGTGCTGCGAGTGTTGTTGCCGATGATCGCCATCTGTCCGAGACGCACAGTGCCTTTGCCAAAATCGGCGAATACGGGAACCAGCATGGCAAAATGGTCATCCACCTCGCTCTGGGTAATGGTCATGTGCAGCTTTACTTTGCCGCCATCTGCGGGGGAAAGCTGATACTCGAAGTGGTATCGCGGCACCTGGGTACCGTAGACCCATTCATTAAAAAACCAGTCGAGCCGCCCGTTTCCGGCAAGATCCATGATTTTGCTCATATGCTTTTCGGCAATGGCTTTGAACGATTCAGTGGAGGCTAGCCGGTCACGATGGCTCTCCACAAACTCATGCATCATGGCAATGAAGGGTTTGTCCTGGTCCTGCGGGCTGTACATGATGGACCGCAGCATTTGCAGGACGTAGGCGCCCTTGGGATAGGTCACGTTCTCGTAGGCCCTCGCACTCCGAGGAGAGATCAGACGCAGCCCCATCCAAAGGGGACCGGCATCGTTGGGAGCCACACCAAAGTTGTTCTTTTCCAGGATGCGAGTGCGCAGGCGGTCCCAAAAGTCAACGTAGTCCTTGCGCCAGTCTCCGGCCACGGCCTGTTGCAGAAACAGTCCGGCAGAAAATTCGGCAAACCCCTCAGAGAGCCATTGATCGTGGTAGGAAGCCCAGCCCACTGCATGCCCCCACCATTGGTGGGCAACTTCGTGGGGCGTTACCTCCTGTACGAAACCACTGAATTTGTTGTTGATGGTTCCAAACAGCATCCACCTCTGGGTTGAGTCGGTATAGGCGGAAATCGGAAGGTAGACCAGGTTCGGCCAGGACTGCCCAAAAGCAAAATCAGGCTGTTCGGTGATGTAGATCTCATCGTAAGGACTCTTGCCGAAGAAAAAAGTGCAGAGCTGCAACTGGGCCCGCGTTTGCTCCAGCGCATATTTGGTCATACTGCGGGGCGCCATCGACTGCAGCGCACCGTAGTTACGCAAATTGTCAGGCAATTCCGTGAGGTAGTAACCAGAAATCTTGTAGCCGGTGTTTTCGTCGGGCAAATCCATCTTCTTATAGTCGCCGTAGTTGAATCCGGCGACCGCAACCGGAATGGGAGTGACCCAGTGGCTGACAGCAAAGTTTTCCTCAACCGACTCTCCCTGCAATTTGCCGACGCTGATGACCTTGTATTTGCGCGGAACCTTGTAAGTAAGATCGTAAAGAACGTGCTCGCCAAATCCATTGAGGTTGGGATACCAGGAGGTCCGGGCACGCACGTAATAGCTTCCGTCCCCTGCTTGCGTCAAAACCTTGTCCCCTTCGTACTGCACGGTTATGGAGGATTCCTTGCCTGCTTCCGGCGCTTTGGGGAGAATGGCGTAAAAGGAACCATCGTCTTTTCGGCTTTCCTGAATGTAGTAGAGATCCTTCCCCTGGTCATCTATGAGGCGCGAGACGCGGAGATTCGGCAGCAATCCAAACTTGAGAAGTCTCTCGCCGGGGACCAGGGGCTGGAAGGTGATGGTGGCCGTACTGAATAAATGATCGTTCCTGGAAATAATGGTCTCGATTTTGTAGGCGTGTGTGGCAAAGAGACGGCGATCTTCGCTGGAGCTTGCGCTGTGGTTCAGGTATTCGGATTTCAGGTGAGCCAGATACCAGACACCATCGTCCATCCCCTCAGGATCGTAGTTGATGAGCGCGACTTCTTCCGGGGAGTCCAACTGGGGCAGAGCTCCAACCCTGGTGCGCACAAAAAAACGGAGATCTTTGCGCTTCTTGCCCCGGATGTAAGCGTTCAAGAACGGCGGATGTGAGGGATTGTAGAGAGCGGCCAGAAGGTCGGCGTCGACGTTGTCCATGGTTTCGCCGTGCAGGACAGCCTCAGTAAAACCTAAAGGCTCTTCACGGCGTTTTCGCATCCTCTCTTTCCAGTGTTCAAGGATGGTGACAACATCTGCCGGGGGTTCCACGTGCTCCCCCAGGCCAGGAAGAAACTTCAGGCGTTCCTGCCCAGTGAAACGAAAGACCACTTCGGTAAAATCATCGTCCGCTTCCATAGAACCGGTGCGCCGTTTCAGCTCGTTTGCATCGATCGCAGTTGCAGGCTTTAGATTGAAGTGCCCTTCTCCGGTGTATATAGCGCCGGTCATAATTCCGTTCACCGGAGTTAAAAACGTGATTGTGCCCTTTTGAAACTGGAGGGTTGCAGCATCCAGCTGCAGAGTGAAATTGTCTACGCGATAGGTTTCTCCCAGCCCGATATCGCGGAGCTTTCGGTAGACCGGGTCAGAATTAGCAAAAGCGAGGTTTTTGCCCGAAACGGCAACTTCCACCCGCTGTTGTGCAATGGCCAGCTTGAGCTGCAGTTGGACGGCTCCATGCAGATCCACAGTTTTTGACAAAGGCTCAAAGCCATCGCGCGTCACCTGCACCGAATAAGTTCCAGGTTTCAGATCAGGGGACGAAAACTTGCCTTGTCCGTCCGATACAAGCACCACTGGCTGGGCAAGGTCTGCGCCGCTGATCTCAATCCGCGCGCCGACAATTACGGCTCCCGACTGGTCCTGCACCGTTCCGGAAAGTGTTTCAGAATGCAGCCACGTTGGCGCCGCCAGCCAGAGAAGAAATAAAGCAATCTTCAGCGGACGAATGAGGTGTGTATGGTTCCTGTTGCGAAAGGTGAACAGCGACATTTGCATCTCTGGGTCCAGAAGAATCAGACTAAAGCTACTATGCACGGGGATTGGTATCCAGCGGATTATACGATGGGTTGGGCGAGTGTTCCATTCAATACATTCGATCTTTTCGACCAGGCTCTCCCTGCGGCTCGTTAGTGCAGAGTGCCCGTGATCTTCTGCTGCTATAGAATGTTTGTCGGTTTTGAGGCTAAGAAAGGCCGACTTACATGGCTCGCTTGAATAGACTATCGTTGATTACTGCAACGTTGCTCGTTACTACATGCATGGTCCGCCCGGCGTTGGCAGCCGAACCTCCCGCTGATCTTTGCTCGCTGCTACCGGCGGCCGACGTAAGCAAAGCTTTAGGACAAGCCTACGGTGCACCACAAAAGAGCGTGGCTCCGCGTCCTTTTGCAAACACTACTGAGGGAACGGATTGCTATTATCTGGCTAAAGGGAACAGGCTCTGGTTTAGAGCATACGTTGATCCCTCGCCGGCGGCTGCGACGGATCTGTTCGCCAGACTAAGCAGGTTCTTTGGCCCACCCACGCCGGTGCCCGTGGGAGACCAGGCTTATTTTGACAAGAACCACGGGCTCCACGTCCGCAAGGGCAAAGTTCGTTTTTATCTCGCGATGGACAATTTCACTGCAGCAAACGAGAAGCAGCTAGAAAGCCTTGCCAGCCAGATCTCCGGACGACTCTGAGGGAAAGGACGGCGTGTGGGACCTGCGGCACTTCCCCACAAACCGCAACCAAAAATAGAAAAGGCTGTGACTTTGGTTATGCTCTAGCCGCCAACTCTTGCGAGGGAGTTAGCAGCGTGGATGCATGTACCGTCACAGCCCTCGATGCGACCACTGCTTTCGCAGTCCCTGACCCCAACGGCTCCTCGCAGAGTCCGTCGGTTTTTTCGGGTCCGGGTGTCCCAGGAATCACTTCCTCGGACCGAATCACCCAGCTTACTTCGGATCAGCTACGGTTTATTGAGGCCAACCC
>DATDGH010000815.1:0-3621 GCA_036522215.1 Candidatus Angelobacter sp.
AAATGGATACGATGCCACCAATTCCAATGGCAGCAACTATGGACCCACCAATCAGAAGCTGGTTGACCGTGTAAAAGCAGACGTCGCTGCTCTGCAAGCGG
Source organism: Candidatus Angelobacter sp. (assembly GCA_036522215.1). GTDB lineage: Bacteria > Acidobacteriota > Terriglobia > Terriglobales > Acidobacteriaceae > Angelobacter. The sequence continues at coordinate 102 of DATDGH010000815.1, forward strand.
AAAATCCAGGGAAACCGGTTCCCGTGGATTTAGTAACCACTTCCGCATCAGGCCTGGATCCTCATATCACGCCTGCAGGCGCCGAGTTCCAGGTTCCCCGAGTGGCAAAGGCGCGCGGCATTGCTGAAACCGATCTTCTCCAGTTTGTACGCCAGCATACTAAAGGACGCCAATTCGGTTTTCTGGGTGAACCGCGGGTGAACGTTTTGGAACTGAATCTTGCCCTGGACGAGAAATACCCGAAAAAAGCGGCAAGCAAGCCCTGAGCGTCCGCTTACGGAGTGTGAATGATTACGATACTCCAGATCGGCTATCACCAACGCCTGCTCTCTGGACTGGAGCAACTCGCGGGTAAATAAAGGTGTGCCGTGTATCATCAGCGCATCCTGCTCCGATGCACCCTGGGAGAAAGCGAGTTGAACATGAATCGATCTCAAAAGAATAAGCGTTCCCCTGACAGGAATTTACGCACCAGGCGGTCCCACTCTGCCGCTAGTTGTGTAGTCGGACTTTCAATTGCCTTAGCTATGGGGACGATACCTTCGTTTGCACAGGCGCCTACAGACAATGCGGTTTCCACCGTATCGCAGGCGGATGAAATTCGCGAATTGCGGGAAGCGGTAAAAGAGCTTCGCGCTGAGGTCGCCGAGCTGAAGAGCGAGATCCAGGGAGGTAAGGCAACCGACCTGAAGGTTCCCGCAGCTTCCGGCGACTCCGCGTCCTCTTCGCCAGCCACTCCCGCCCAGGCCACGGAAGCGCAAACGGTCAAGCGCGATGGACTCGGGCTGGATTTCCTGCGCCAAGCCACAATCGAGGTTGGTCTGGACGGATACTACGGCTACAACTTCAACAATCCCATCGGCCGGGTAAACCTGCTGCGCGCCTATGACGTGAGCAGCAATGCTTTCAGTTTGAGTCAGGCCAACCTTATCTTTAAAGAAGATCCCGACCTGACCGCGGGCCGGCGCTGGGGCGGCCGGCTTGATCTCCAATACGGCCAGGCCACTGAGACCCTGCAAGGAAGGATAGGCAATGAGCCACGCCCGGATGTGTACCGGCCAATCTTTCAGGTCTACGGCACTTACATTGCCCCGCTGGGAAAGGGGTTAACCATCGACATGGGCAAATGGGCAAGTGCGCTTGGGATCGAGAATAACTACGGCAAGGACCAGATGAATTATTCGCGCTCCTTCTGGTTCAATTTTCTTCCCTTCTACCACATGGGCGCGCGCGTGAAGTATCAATTCAACGACAAATTTGGCGTGAGCTACTGGGCCGTCAACGGCACCCAGCAAACGGAACCTTTTAACGGCTTCAAGGACCAACTGATTGGCGTGAACATCCAACCGCATAAAACCGTCGCCTGGACCATGAACTACTACATCGGGCAGGAGCACCCGGATGTTACATTCTTCCCCAATGGCGGCGCTCCTCCCAATTCTCCCACCGAACAAGGACTTCCCTTTCAGCCAATTCCCAATGCTGCCGACGGCAAACTGCATATCCTTGACACTTATCTCACCTGGCAAACCACGCCCAGGCTGACTTTGGCTGCTGAGGGCGACTATGTGATTCAGCGCCTGTTTGAAAATTCACCTCCGGCGCACACTACCGGCGGCGCCATCTATGCCCGTTACCAGGCAACGCCTAAGGTCGGGATTGCCGCCAGGAGCGAGTATCTGTCCGATCGTGGAGGACTCTTCACCGGAGTCACGCAGGCCATCAAGGAGATCACTTTCACCTATGATTACAAGGTCGCCGACCGTTTTCTGGTACGGACGGAATGGCGTCGCGATTTCTCCAATCAGCCATTTTTCCTGACCGACCAGTTGGGGAGGCTCAGCAACCACCAGAACACCGCGACCATGGGCATGCTGTGGTGGTGGGGGAATAAAGAAGAGAGTTGGTAAGAAAGAGCGGCTTTTGGCTAAGAGACCATGATGGATGAATATCGGAGAACGCCGGGAGAGCTCCTGCGCGAGGCGCAAGCGGCGGACTCTTTGAGCAATCAAGGTTATCTCAAGATCTTTCTGGGCTATGCATCGGGTGTAGGAAAGTCGTTTCGCATGCTGGATGAAGCCCGCCGTCGCAAGGAACGAGGCCAGGATGTGGTCGTGGGCGCTATTCAGCCTCATGTACCACTGGAGGCGGAGGCCATTCTGCGCAACCTGGAGGTCATACCTCTAAAACAGATGAGCGAGGGCACAGCCCTTGATGTCGAAGCACTGATTCGCCGCCGTCCCGATGCCTGTTTTATCGATGGCCTGGCTTACGACAATCCACCCGGTTCCCGGAATGCTACTCGCTGGCAGGACGCGAAAGAGCTGGTCCTGGCGGGCATCAAAGTGATTGCTTCCGTCAACATCCAATACGTAACTGAGCTGCGAGAGACGGTAGAGGCGATTACCGGCAGACAAGTTACTGCAACGGTGCCGGTCGAGTTCATCAAGAGCGCAGATGAGATCGAAATTGTGGATGCGCCGCCGGTGGAACCATTGGAGCGCTCGCCGGCAGAACAAATGAGCGTGGAAGTACGCCAGAGACAGCTTTCAAAGCTGCGGGAAATGGCATTGGTGCTGGCCGCCGATGTGGTAGACCATCAGCTCACCAACTATCTGGAATCGTGTGGAATCAAGCAACAATTTGGAACTCAGGAGCGGATTCTGGTTTGCATTACGCCGCACACGCAGACCCAGCGGATGATCGAAAGAGGGCAACTGGCTGCCCGGCGCTTTCACGGCGAACTGATTGTTGTTTACGTGGAGGAGCCCGGACTTTCGCCCTTGGATCGAACCTTGCTCGAGCAAAAACTGGAGCTTGCCCGTTCCGCCGGCGCGCACACTGAAGTGCTGACAGGTGCGGACTCGACCCAGGCAATTCTCGCCTTTGCCCGAGCGCGCGGAATCACACAACTATTTATTGGCCACAGCCGTGATTCGGGATTCTGGTCAAAGCTGCGCGGCGACAGCGTGAATCAGATTATCCAGAATTCCCGTGGCATCGATGTACACATCTTTCCTGGTAAGCAATGAGCCAGCAGCGCGGTAAGTTAAAAATCTTCATGGGCTATGCAGCCGGCGTGGGTAAGACCTACAAGATGCTGGAGGAAGCCCATGCTCTCAAACTTCAGGGCAAAGACATCATTGTTGGTTATTTTGAGCCGCACGGGCGTCAGGACACGATTGCGAGAATCGAAGGTTTGGAGGTGGTCCCGCGCAAGCGAGTTGACTATCGAGGAGCAACATTTGAAGAGATGGATACGGACCGCATTCTGGCCAGGCGGCCTGAAATCTGCGCCGTGGATGAATTTCCGCATACCAACGTGCCCGGATCGAAGCGCAAAAAGCGCTGGGAAGACGTAGCCGTACTTCTGGACGCCGGCATCGACGTGCTGACCACCATGAATGTCCAGCATCTGGAAAGCCTGAATGATCAAATACGCTACATCACCGGCGTCCTGGTGCGGGAAACGGTGCCGGATTGGACAGTCCAAAAAGCCGACGAGGTGGTCATGATTGAC
>DATDGH010000816.1:0-13258 GCA_036522215.1 Candidatus Angelobacter sp.
GGTGGTGTTCGGCGGATTCAGCGGAGAGGCGTGCGGACAGCGCGCGGCGGATTCGAAAAGCCATGTCCTGATTTATGCGGACAGCTACTACCGCAGCGGAAAACTGATCGACCATAAATCGGCGGCAGACATCGCCATTGAAGTTGCAGCAAGAGACGGCCAGAAGATTGACAAGGTGCTGGTCTGGCGGCGCAATCCGGGCAAGAACGGTTCCGCATCTCCGATGGTCGAGGGGCGGGACTACTTTATTGATGAGCTGCTGAAGGATTTTCGCGGCAAGAAGGTTGAGCCGGTTTCCATGGACGCCGAAGCCCCGCTCTTCCTCATGTACACCAGCGGGTCCACGGGCAAGCCGAAAGGTTGCCAGCATCGTACTGGCGGATACCTGGCTTACGTCACGGGCACTTCCAAGTGGATCCAGGATATCCATCCGGAAGATACGTATTGGTGCATGGCGGACATTGGATGGATCACCGGTCACTCCTACATTGTTTATGGGCCGCTCTCCCTGGCGGCGACGAGCGTGATCTATGAGGGAGTACCGAACTATCCCGATCCGGGACGGCCGTGGAGAATTGCCGAGCGCCTGGGCGTAAATATTTTCCATACCTCACCGACCGCGGTTCGCATGCTGAGAAAGACCGGGCCTGAGGAGCCCAGGAAGTACAGCTACCACTTCAAGCACATGACCACGGTGGGCGAGCCGATTGAGCCGGAAGTGTTCCGATGGTATTACGACACCATTGGCAAGCGCGAAGCCGTGATTGTTGATACCTGGTGGCAGACAGAAAACGGCGGGTTCCTGTGCAGCACCAAGCCCGCGCTCGATCCCATGAAGCCGGGAAGCACCGGACCAGGACTGCCGGGCATCTATCCGGTGATCCTGGATGAAAACGCCCAGGAGCTGCCGGCCGGATCGGTGAAAGCGGGGAACATTTGCATCCGCAATCCGTGGCCGGGAATCATCCAGACGATCTGGGGAGACCGCGACCGCTTCGTCCAGCAGTACTACCGCAAGTACAACAAGAATCCTAAAAGCAAAGACTGGCATGACTGGCCGTACTTTGCCGGAGACGGCGCGCTGCTGGCCAAAGACGGATATTTCCGCATCCTGGGCCGAGTGGACGATGTGATCAACGTCGCAGGACACCGCCTCGGCACCAAGGAACTTGAGTCCGCTTGCCTGACGATCAGCGAAGTGGCCGAGGCCGCGGTGGTCCCCGTGGTGGATGAGATCAAAGGACGCATGCCGGAGATTTACGTTGCTCTCAAACCGGGAAAGGCCCAAAGCCATGACGAGATTGCAGGCAAGGTGACGCACACAATCGAAACCATGATTGGAAAGATCGCCCGGCCGAAGAGTGTACAGATTGTGCCGGACATGCCCAAGACGCGCTCCGGGAAGATCATGCGCCGCGTCCTGGCAGCGATTTCCAACAACATGGAGGTCGGTGACATCACCACACTTGCGAATCCTGATGTGGTCGAACAGATTCGCGTGCAGGTGCAGGGAAAAGAACAGGTGGCGAAGAAGGAAGGCCCGGAGGACATCAAGCAATTCGGATCTGTTGAGTAGTGAAATCGGGTCATCGGTTCACCGGTTCATCGGAAGAGCAAAAGCTTACCGCTGATTGCACTGGTTTTGGTTTGGTCCAAATCAGAAATCAAAAATAATCAAAAATCTGAAATTGCAAATCTCTTCCTGTGGCCTATCGCCTGTTGCCTAACAAGGCTTTTGTAACCTCAGCGGGGTCGCTGAGTGGTGGCTGGCAGGTGAAGTTGCTGCACAGGACTGCCACGGTTTTCTTTTCCTTGATGGCCGGCAAGTTGGGGATGGTTTCTGCCAGGGCGGGTGGAAGCATCTGCGGGACGATCTCGCCTTCGGCCAAATGCTGTACGGATTTGTTCAGAGAGAACGGCGCGATGGCGGCGTCAACCAGCCGGTCAGCCTCTTCGCCGCTGCCGGCCACTACTACCTGCGTGTGCGGATGCAGATACATGTCCAAGGCAATGGCATAGGTAGCGGCGAACATGCCGTAGTGCTCGGCGATCCCGGCAAATGCTTCGAGCGTATCTTCGGCCAGGTCACGATAGCTGGCCTGATTGGTGTAGGCGTAAAGGCGCAGCAGAGCGATGGCCGCCGCGGGATTTCCAGCGGGAGTGGGCGAATCCTGGAGCGGCTTGCGTCGCGCCGTGAGAGCGCCCAGGACTGGGCCATCGGCGGCCGCCATGTCGAAAAAGCCGCCGCTGGTGGCATCGTGAAAGCGGGCAATCATCATGTCCGCGATTTTGACCGCGAACTTGAAGTAGCTGAGGTCTGCGGTGGTCTCGTATGCGTCCAGGCAGGCAATCGCGGTGAAGGCATAGTCATCCAGCACGCCTTGTGTTTGCCTCTTTGCGGCCTGAGGATCGGAATAGGCGATCACGTGCTGCAAGCCTGAGTCTGCATTCCAGCCCTGAGAGAGAATGCGATCGAGCGAGCGCAAGGCAAACTTACGCGCCGAGTCCAGGTGCAAGACCTGGGCGGTGCAGAGATAAGCAGAGATGCACAGCGAGTTCCAGCTTACGTAAACGGTTTTATCCACGTAAGGCGTTGGGCGCTTAAGGCGCGCGGCATACATTTTTTCCTGCGCGGATTCCAGGATGCCCTGCACCACGGGCGAACTCTTCTTCATCCGCTTGCCAATGTCTTCCAAGGTGGCGCGAACGTGGAGGACGTTCTTGGCCGGGTTGTGGTGCATATCGCCGACTTCGCCGATGTCGTAGCGCAGTGTGGCCACTTCCAGTTCTTCCGCTTCCAACACGTTTCGAGCTTCATCCAGGGTCCAGGTGAAGTAGTCGCCATCATCGTCGAGCGAATAGTCGGCATCCTGAGAGCCATAGAAGCCGCCGTGCTCCTGGTCGGTAAGCCATTGGTCCATCCAGCGGATGATGTCGCGTGCCACGAAGGCGAAGAACTCATTACTGCTTAGCTGGTAGCCATGAACGTAGTTCTTCAGCAGTTCGGAGTTGTCGTAGGCCATTTTTTCAAAATGGGGCACGATCCAGTGCTCGTCCACGGAATAACGGTGAAAGCCGCCGGCCAGATGGTCGTAAACTCCGCCCTGGGCCATCTTGCCCAAAGTGGATGAGACGATTTCCAGCAGCGAGGCATCCCCAGTCTCCACGTAGCGCTGCATCAGCAGATCCATAGTGCTGGGATGAGGAAACTTGGGAGCGGAGCCGAAGCCGCCATGCTCCGCGTCATAGAGCTTGACTGCAGATTCCACAATTTGGTCTAGCAACTGCGGACGGAGCGAGCCGGATTTGCCGGCAAAGCCTTCGCTCTGGTTGATGGCCGCCATCACGCTCTCGGCTGATTCCTGCACTTCACCGGGCTTCTCCTTAAATGCCTGGGCCAGGCTGAGCAACACTCGCCGAAAGCTGGGTCGCCCGTAATGTTCCTCCGGCGGGAAATAGGTTCCACCGTAGAACGGCTTGCCTTCAGGAGTGAGGAATCCGGTGAGCGGCCATCCACCTTGTCCGCTGATGGCCTGGACTGCGGACTGATAGCGGCTGTCTACATCGGGACGCTCGTCACGATCAACCTTGATGGCGATGAAATGCTGGTTAATAATCTGCGCGATCTCAGGATTTTCGTAGGACTCGCGGTCCATCACGTGGCACCAGTGGCACCACACCGCGCCGATGTCCAGCAAGATGGGTTTGTTGTCCCTTTTGGCTTTCTCAAACGGTTCCGGCCCCCACTCGTGCCAATGGATAGGCTGATGCATGGCGGAGCGCAAGTAAGAAGAAGAGGCGTGGGACAGCGAGTTAGTGCTCACCCAGATAGTCTAAGACAAAACGGGATGGCTCGGCAGGGAGCTACAAGGATCGGGTCATCGGGTCGTCGGGGCAACGGGTCATCGGAAAGCCAACACCAACCCCAAAAACCGATTAGCCGCTGATTGACGCAGATAAGGGCAGATCAAAACCATTTAGCCGCGAATTAACGCGAATGCACGCGAATCTTAGAAAACCCATCAAAGAAAAAGCGGATGAAGATTTGCACAAAAAGAAGGATTTTAGAGGTAGTACTATGGAAAAGATGATTGCCAAAAATTGCCGAAATTGAAAATTCAAAAGCAAACCTTTTCACCGCAGAGGACGCAGAGTGCGCAAAGGAAATCAATCAAAAATCAGAAATCACAAATTGTTTTTTCCTGTGGCCTGTGGCCTATTGCCTGTTGCCTGGTTTTCGTGTCCGGCGCTCAGAATGTTTACAAAAAGGCGGATGGCTCCCGGCACTCCATAGGGAAGCTGGCGAAAGAAGGCGTAGCCTGAATAAATGTAGATGCCTTTGCCGTAGCGCGCTTCCAGCAAGCCGCCTTTTTGGGGTGGCTCGTCCGGATCATGGCTGGAGAGCAGCGGCTTGAAACGTTCGTCCCACTGGCCCATGAAGTAGAGACCGCGCTCCTGTATCCAGCCATCAAAGTCTTTGCTGGTGATCTTGTTGGGCCAGTGAAAGATCTCATTCTGTGGATCGAGGATTTCGACAGGCTCCTCTTCCACAGAGACCCGCGCATTGCTCAGGGTTGCGGGATAGGGCGTGTAGTGGCCTTCATTGAATATTCCAACACTCTGGTTGTACTGGACGATGAGAGTGCCGCCCTGGTTCACGTAGTCGAGCAGGCGACGGTTGTGCTCACGTAAATCGGTGCGGACATCATAAGCGCGGATGCCAACCACAATGGTGTCGTAACGGCTGAGGTCGCGATCTGCCAACTCCTGCGGCGTGATCACACTCACGTTGACGCCCACGCTCGATAACACGGCCGGGATTTCATCGCCTGCTCCCATGATGTAGCCAACTCTGAGCGCGCGCGGCAGCTTTACATCTACGGCCTGCACTTTTTCCGATGCCGGGTGATAGGCATAACAGGAATCCAGATCAGGGCGGGCGATGATCTTGAATCCTTCGCCATATTCTTTGCCGTTGTACTCGGCTTTGGCCGTGACCTGGTAGGCGCCTTCATGAAGATTTTGCGGCGTGATATGGAAGGAGTAGCTGTTCACGTCGCCATCGTGGTCGAGGTCAACGGGAATGGACTCGGGTTCCACCTTCCATCCGGCCGGTGTTTCCAAATGCAGTTTGGCGTGCACCGGCTGCTGGACATTGCTGCGCACGCTTACGGCAATCTGCGACCTGGCGGCACCGGTGGTGGAGATCACAGCCACGGGCGATTCCAGAAGCACAGAGAGCGGCGGACCCACGGCCAACGGTCGTTCGGATTGGCCTGATGTCGGATCGACAAACCTGATTTTGGCGACCGCCTCTACAGAACTCGATCCCAACGGCGTCTCAAATTGCTCCGTCATGCGAAGAGGGAAGGGCGGAAATGGCAGAGTGAGATAGCGAGGATCGCTGATTGAGTAGACGGTATCCGTTTCCTGATCTTTGCGGCTCCAGTATGGGCGGGTATAAGCTGCGTCGGTTGGGATGGTGACCTGAAACTGCGCACTGGCCATCTCTCCCAAGTCTATCTTTTCCGGCTTCTCCGGCTGCTGCTTCAGCACTTCGCCCTTCCAGCCGGGAGGCATCTGGATTCCGGCGGCGGTCTTTGTGATCACGACCTTGCCCCGGTTGTACAGGCGAGCCGTAGCGGTAAAGCGCTGCCCGGGAACCGCGACGGTGAAGGTCTGCTCCATGCGGGGAAAGTAGGACGCTGCAGGCGGAGGGCCGGGGACGTCCACATAGAATTCCAGATAGACGCCCATGGCCTCATTGGCCGCCTGCTCAAACTGCTCCAGCTTTTCTTCCAGCGATGGCAGCAGGTCAGCCTTGGCAGCCGGGGACAGCGGGGATTTCTGGATTTGGTCGATCAGCGTCAGCGTCTCCGTGCGTCCAGCCAGAAGGGGTACAGCACAGGCAGACGGATTCTGGATGGAGAAAACCTTGCCGGCTTCGTCAACATGTTTTTGCAGCGCAACCAAGGCTGGACGGAGAAAAGGAACTTTGGTCTCCTCATCGCCCAGACGCGAGGCCAGGCCGGTCAGAGTGGTATCAATGCCATCGAGGAAATCATTTTCGTGCGCGGGTTTGCTGGGCAGTGTGGAATCGAGCAGCTTGTAGTAATCAGGGCGATGTCCGGGCGAGATGCGCGCGCCTCCGGTGCCCTGGGACGTCTGGTGGGCCAGGCCTTCAAGGGCAAACTGCGAGTATGACATTCCCAGGAACGGACTGTACTGGCCGATATCCAGTTTGATGGTGTAGTCTTCGTCGGCTGGATTCATGCTGAAGCCGCGCGGGACGTTATCGCTATAAAGTTTCCGGGCCTGCCAGGGCAGGAGCCCGGCCTTGATCTGTTCAGGAAAACGATTAGGGTCGGCGGCGGCGCGAAATGCTTCCTGGGTGAGGATACCGGCGGCTTCGTGGTGGCCATGGCCATCGCGCTTGGTGCCGGAGAAGCGGCTGATGAGAACGTCCGGACGAAAGGTACGGATGGCAAGCACCATGTCGCCCAGGGCAATATCGTGACCGTGCCATTTGCTGAACGTTTCTTCCGCGGTCTTGGAGTAACCGAAATCGACGACGTGGCTGAAGCGCTGCTCCACTCCGTAGTACTTGTCGGCCTGGAGGAGTTCCAAGGTGCGGAGGAGGCCGAGATCGTCGGCAGTTTCCGCGCCGAATTTGTTCTGGCCGCCTTCGCCCCGGTTCACGGTAAACAGCAGGACGGTGGCGCCATTGCCACGCGCTTCCAGGGTCATCATGCCGCCGTCTTCGTCGTCGGGATGGGCGACGGTGTGCATGATGCGCGCGGTGGTGCGCAGCTTGGTCAGCAGTTGGTAGAGATGAATGGCGCCAAGGTCCTGCGGGAGCGTACGAGTGTCTGATTGCAGGGTTAGAGCAGAACAAAAGAGGATGCAGGCCACTGCGATAAAGGGCCTGAACCTGATGGGCGTTCGGAGCATAACGATGATTGTAGCTGCTGTTCAGCCGATTGTATGGTCTTTGGACCGATTGGGAGGTGTGACGAGTGGGGTCTCTATCGCAGTAACGGGTAAAGAAGATAGGCTGCGAACCCTAGAGAGGCCATGGATATCCCAACTGTTCGCCTCCAGAACGGCAATCGAACCTTCTCTTCGGCTGTAAACCTGAGTGCAATAAAAATGCCAAACAGAACGCCGACAAATCCGGCAGCATTCGCTGGAAACGCGGCCAGAGCGATGTACCAGCCGGCGGCAGCAGTCGCGATGAGACTCAATAAGCCGCACAATAAGCCAGCGAGGGTCCGCGCCATCCATTGGGGAGCTTGGAAGAAAGCCAACAGTGAGATATAGACAAAGAAGATCGCTCCTAAGAAAAAGAAAACCTGTGACGTCGCTAGCTCCCAATCTGCATAAAAGCGAATCTCGCTCCAGGGTGGGATCTGTGGCGGACCCCAGCCGGGGCCGGGCCGGTCGCTATAGGGAAGATAGCCGACAAGTTCACAGCAGATCAGGATAGCGAACAGAGAACCCAGCAGCGCGAGACTGTACAGTCCAACGCAAAACACGAAGTCTTTCACTACGCGCCCAAATTCCCTGCATCCGCGAAGAGCCCAGGCAATAACGAGCGCGACAATTGTTGTCCCACTATATATTACGCATTGCCATATCCGAGTCCGAAAGGCCACCGCTAGGTGGATTGAGTATGCCAGAGGCCAGGCGCAGGCCACTATCGGGAGAATCCAACTCCAAGTATTGCTACGCATACTATATTTGAACGCGTTCAATATATGCCGATAGCTTCGACATGTCAAGCTTTTCGTTGGCTCAGTTAGCAATTGGCAAAGCCTCAACCGCAAAGGCACAACAGCAAAGGAACAGGTCATAGGCCATAGGAAAAACTAGGGAATAGGGAACAGTGACAGCAGAAAAACCAACAACAAAGGCAACAGCAGATTCCTCGTCCGCCACGGCCCGCAGCAGAGGACACAGAGGGAACAGGGGACAGGAAAGTCCAAAGCAAGAGCAACAGCAGAGAAGGCCACAGGCAATAGGCATTGGCAGAAAAACCAACACCAACGGCAAAGACAACACCTTTAACCACAGAGAACACAAAGGAACCTGGTTCGTTGGGAAAAATCCACGATATCCACAGGTGCAATGCATACCAAAATGAGTTACAACTTCCTTAAGAAGTATTTCATCCCGAATGAGTCTTTCATCCAAGCTGGGTCAGGCCTTCAGTTCCACGAGCAGGAAACGAGGCGAAGATTACTACCGCTGGGGCCGGGTAAACATCCATGAGGGCTCTGATGTGTCGGTAGCTGCCTATGTCCAAGGTGCGGAGCGCTATGAAGTAAGTCTCGAGTTCGATGGTGGTGACGCTCTTCTGGTGGACTGTGGTTGTCCCTTTTTTGACGGCCAGGGAGTTTGCAAGCATATCTGGGCAACAATTCTCGCCGCACAGAATAAGGGCTATCTCAGTAGTGCGGATTCCGAGCCAAACCTGTATCTGGATAATGGCCGGGATGAGGAGTTCGATGTCTACCTAGGAGATGAGTCGATAGCAACAGTGGGCAATAAGCCGGCTGCAAAGGCCAAGGTTCCTGGTCCTCCGCCACCACCTCCAAAGCCGGCGTGGCAGAATAAGATTGCTCAGCTTTCCGGTTGGTCGGTTGGGGAAGCGCGAGATCGCGATGCCTGGCCGGCGAAGCGGCAGGTCCTTTACGTCGTAGAAGGTTGCAATGTCAAGCCAGAGGCGGGACTCGTGGTTCATTTCGAGTCGCGCGATCGGAAGGTGGATGGGAGTTGGAGTCAACCCAAAGCGCTGAGCCTCAAGCATAGCCAGGTCTCTCACCTGCCGCTGGCAGAGGACCGTGAGATTTTCTCGATGCTGGTGGGCGGCAGAGCCTACTATCAATGGACCTATGCGGAATCTTATGAAGCATTTCCTAACCCTTGCCACATCCGGAATCCGCTCGTGGCAAAGGTGCTGCCTTTGATGGCACGTACAGGCCGGCTTTATTTATCCCCGAGCAAGGATGTACACACGGATATAGGAACTCTGCTGTCGTGGGATGACCATGGGTCCTGGCGATTTGCGCTGCAAATGCAGCGGGGTGAAAAGGATTTATGGACAATTAGCGGCCTTCTTCGTCGTGGTGAAGAGCAGATGGAACTCACTGCCCCTGTTCTGGTGACAGAAGGGCTGGTGTTTACCTCTGACCACGTCGCTCCGCTGGCAGAAGATGCGCCGTTCCAGACTCTCTGTCAACTTCGGGGGATGAAAAGTATTGACGCCTGGGACAAAGACCGGGATGAAGTGCTCTCAACCTTGCTCAGTACGCGTGGTTTGCCTCCGCTGGAACTGCCAGAGGAGCTGCAGTATGAAGAAGTGAAGCTCACTGCAGTTCCACATCTACAGGTGCGTCCGGAGCAGCACAACGGACCGCAACCCAGCAATCGATTGCGCGCCGACCTGTCTTTTCGTTACGAAGGCCGGGCAGTTTCGCAGACGGAGCCTGGGCGTGGATGGTATGAAGCTGCCACTCGGCGATTTCTGTGCCGTGATCTTGATGGCGAAAAGCGCGCAGCTGAGCTTCTCAGCGACCTGGGCATCAAGTTTCAAGCGCCCACCTATTGGGACCAGAAGCCGGCATGGGACATTGCGCCGACCAAACTGCCTCGTATTGTGCGGGAACTCCTGGAAGCAGGCTGGCATGTTGATGCGCAGGGAAAAATCCTGCGACGTCCCGGCGCTTTCCGCATTGATGTCTCCAGCGGCGTAGATTGGTTCGAGCTGCGCGGCGAAGTGCAGTACGGAGAGAGCACGGCGAAACTTCCCGAGCTGCTTCAAGCACTGCGCCGTGGCGAAAATATGGTGCAGCTTGGCAACGGCGAATACGGCATTTTGCCGGATGAATGGCTGCGCCGGTTTGGTCACGTGGCCGGCCTGGGCATGCCGACGAACGGACATCTGCGGTTCCAGCGCAGCCAGGCAGGCCTGCTGGATGCCTTGCTGGCTGCACAACCAGAGGCAAGTTGCGATGAAACTTTTGCCCGCGTACGCAAGGAGTTAGCACTCTTTCAAGGTGTTCAGGCGGCAGAACAGCCTGCCGGTTTTGAGGGGCAGTTGCGTGACTACCAGCGAGAAGGATTGGGCTGGATGAATTTCCTGCGGCAATTTTCTTTTGGAGGTTGCCTGGCTGACGATATGGGAGTCGGGAAAACGGCGCAGGTGCTCGCGCTGCTGGAATTCCGTCGAGAATCGAAGGGGAGCAATGGCCATGCGCGGCCATCGCTGGTTGTAGTTCCTAAATCGCTGGTGTTCAATTGGAAGCTGGAGGCGGCGCGTTTTACACCCAAACTTCGGGTGCTCGACTACACGGGACTGGCGCGTACCTGCGACGGCTTTGCCGAACATGACATTGTTCTTACCACTTACGGAACCCTGCGCCGCGATGCGCTGGTTTTGAAAGAGGTGGAGTTTGATTACGTGGTACTGGACGAGGCACAGGCGGTCAAGAATGCGAATACAGAGTCTGCCAAGGCGGTACGGTTGCTGCGCGGCGAGAACCGGCTGGCCTTAAGCGGCACACCTATTGAGAATCACCTCGGGGAGCTTTGGACTCTTTTCGAATTTCTCAATCCGGGAATGCTGGGAAGCGCGGGTGCATTCAAAGTGGTTGGCGGCGGGACGCGCAATCCGGACGAAGAGAGCCGCAAGCTGCTGGCCAGCGCATTGCGACCGTTTATCCTGCGGCGGACGAAAGAACAGGTGGCGCGCGAACTTCCGCCTAAAACCGAGCAGACGATCTACTGCGAAATGGAACCCGCGCAACGCAAGCTCTACAACGAGTTGCTCCAGCACTACCGTGCCAGTTTGCTTGCGCGCATTGAGACTGAAGGGATGGCCAAATCCAAGATCCAGGTGCTGGAAGCGTTGCTGCGGTTGCGACAGGCTGCTTGCCATCCGGGCCTGCTCGATCGTAAGCGTTCGGATGATCCCAGCGCCAAGCTGGATGTTTTATTGGCGCAGATCCGGGAAGTGCTTGAAGAGGGACACAAAGCGCTGGTCTTCTCACAGTTCACCAGCTTTCTCAAGATCGTTCGTGAGCGGCTCGATGCTGAAGGAATTGCTTACGAATATTTGGACGGGGCTACTCGTGACCGCCAGGCCCATGTGGACCGTTTCCAAAATGAAGCGGCTTGCCAGCTTTTCCTAGTTAGCCTGAAGGCTGGAGGGCTGGGATTGAACCTTACCGCCGCTGAATATGTATTTCTGTTAGACCCATGGTGGAATCCGGCAGTGGAAGCGCAGGCCGTGGACCGCGCTCACCGGATTGGGCAAACACGCCACGTCTTTGCCTATCGTTTGATCGCCCGTGACACAGTTGAGGAAAAAGTGCTGCAACTGCAGGAAACCAAGCGTGACCTCGCCTCCGCTATTATTAGTGCCGACAACAGATTGATCCGCAATCTTAGACGAGAAGACCTGGAGATACTGCTCTCGTAGTTGACCCGAGCTAACTCCTACTCCCCAGCTTCCATCCCAGACTACCGGGCGGGCTCTGGTAGGCTTTAATTATGTTCCGGAAGCCGAAGTTCAAATTGATCAGATGGTCCATGGACAAGCTTGCCCCACCGTGGGGCAACGCACCTTCCATCTATGTGCACATCCGCGACAATCCCAATTCACCTGATCTTCCGGACGAAAAGCGAGAACCCAACAAGATCCGCTTTGCAGCCGGCGCATGGGACGGCGTAGTCAGCCACCACATGGAAAGTTCCGCTCCAGCGCAGGCCGCTGAGAGGGCGGATAAGCTGGAGCAAGCGCTGGAAAATCTTTTGCGGTTTTCCACGGACCAGAACCTGAAGGCGCTCTACCAGGCGGTCACAGCCGAATCCATCTACTCGATTGCGGATGAGCTCCTGAAACGCGTCGCCACGCGCATTCCCCGGGTTCGGCCGGAGATCGCAGCCATCGGACGTTATTTCGTCACCGGCTCCGATCAGCGCGAAGCCACAAAGTTCGGCATGATCCTGTTGAGCGCTGCAGGAGACAGCGGCGATATTCCCGTACTGGAAACTCTGGCCGGCCACGATGAATTCGCTCTCTTCGCCGGATTTGCACTTTCGCGGCTAGTCTCCTGTAACGGTTAATTCTTTACAACGACGAACTTTGTCGAGGATGACATCAGCCGAAGCCTTCCAGACAAAGGGCTTGGGATCTCCGTTCCAGTTAGCCAGCCAACGGTAAATGGCGGTTTCCAATTCCTTGGTGCTATGAAAAGTGCCGCGGCGGATCATTCGACCAGTGATTAAAGCGAAGAAGCGTTCCACCTGATTCAGCCAGGAACTGCTGGTGGGAGTAAAGTGAAACTGGAAGCGCTTACGCTTTTTCGGTTTCAGCCAGCGCTGTACTTCGGCGCTCTTATGGGTGCAGTAGTTGTCCATGATCAGATGCACCTGCTGATCCTGCGGCAAGTGCTTCTCCAAGTAATTCAGAAAGCGGATAAACTCGCGGCTGCGATGCCGCTCCTGACAGGTACCGATAACGCTTCCGTTCAGGATGTTGAACGCGGCAAACAGCGTGGTCGTACCGTGACGCTTGTAGTCGTGGGTTTGGCGTTCCGGCAACCCCGGTCGCAACGGAAGAATAGGCGCGGTTCGATCCAGCGCTTGGATCTGACTTTTCTCATCCACGCACAACACCAGCGCCCGATCCGGCGGGTTCAGATACAGGCCTACAACATCCCGCACTTTTTCCTCAAAACGCGGATCGTTGGAAATCTTGAAACGCTCGACCCGATGGGGCTGTACATCGTGACGTTGCCAAACGCGATGAACCATCATGTGGGAAACGCGCAGATGCTGGGCCAAGGTGCGCACGCTCCAATGGGTGCTGCCGTCGGCCGGGCGGGTTTTCAAGGTGATGTCCAAGATCTTCTGCTCTACTTCCGGCGTGCAAACCTTGCGCCGGCCCTTCCGTTTGCGGAGGCCGGTGATGGCCGTCAGCCCATGCTTGGCAAACGCAGTCCGCAGGGCCAGAATGGTGGGACGGGAAAGGGACACCTGTTGCGCGATGGCGTGATTGGCTATGCCCTGGTGAGCCAACAGCACTGCACGGCCCCGCAGGGCCACTTTCTGCGGCGTATTGCCATTGCGTATCAGTGCTTCAATCTCGGCCTTCTGGCTAAGACTGATCTCCAAGGCGGCTGCCGGGGCGAACATGCCCCAGTGTAAGCCCTTCCCCTCTAATTGTAAAGTATTATATGTTACAGTACACTAG
>DATDGH010000817.1:0-2274 GCA_036522215.1 Candidatus Angelobacter sp.
CGGGAATGCTGACCGCGGCCTTGACAGCCCCGATCCATTCCCAGCGAGCATTCCCGCTGTATCCCTGCTCACGAGTGCGGGCGTGCATGGCAACGGCATTCAAGCCGCATTCCTGGGCCATGCGCGCCAGATCCACACAGACGATGTTGTGGTCGTCCCAGCCCAGCCGAAACTTCACCGTGAACGGAATCTTCACTGCCGCACGCATGGTTTCAAAGATGCGACGGATGATGGGCAAATCCTTCAGCAGGCCGGAGCCGCCGTTGCATTTGACCACACGCTTGGCGGGGCATCCCAGGTTCAGGTCCACCAGGTCGAATCCCGCGTCTTCCACAATCCTGGCAGACTCAGAAAGCGTATGGGGATCGCTGCCAAACAATTGCGCGGAGATCGGGTGCTCGTCCGGATAAAAATGGAGGTAGCGCTTGCGTTTGGATTCACGTGTGCGGAACAGGCCGTCGGCGGAAGTGAACTCCGTCATGATCAGTCCGCAACCGGAAATCTCCCCCGACCCTGTGGCGCTGGGACCGTCGGGAGCGGACATGATAGACCCTGGATTTTCGACAAAGCTGGCGTTGCGGATGAAGCGACGGAAAACCGTGTCCGTCACTCCTGCCATCGGCGCCAGGATGGTGGCCGGTTGGATACGGACGCTGCCGATCTGGAGAGACTCCGGCACGACCACGCCTTCAGGAACGGTGATGGAGAGAGCCGGATTTTCCCAGAATTTATGCATCGAGTGCAGCCATTGGCCCTTGGCTTTTGGCCCTTAGCTCTTGCCACGTCAGCCTTGATTCTACCGATAGGCGCCCACACAGAGTTAATCATCGATGTTAGCTAAAAAGCCTCCGCCATGGCGGAGGCCTCTGAAACCTGTAAGCCTTTATTTCTGCATCGCCTTGGCCTTCTCGTACTTGCGGCGGAAGCGCTCCACGCGTCCGGCGGTATCCACCAGCTTCTGCTTGCCGGTAAAGAACGGGTGGCAGTTGGAGCAGATTTCCAGGTTAATATCGCCCTTGTGGGTGGAACGGGTTGTAAATGTGTTTCCGCACGCGCAGTGCACGCGCACCTCATGATATGCGGGATGAATCGCTGCCTTCATTGACTCCTGAACCTTTCAGGTAAAGAACTTATTCTAAATGACTTTTACCTATTTGGCTAGCTGATTGGATGATGTTTGGAGTATGAAAGATTCCGGATATTCGCCTTTGGCCCTTGGCTCTGGGCGGTTGTTTCAGCGCTTCTTTTTCGGTTTCGGCATCTCTGTGACTTTACTTGGCAGGGGTTTGTCAATCGAAATTGCGGGCAACATGACCTGGATTTGATCCTTGGTCTTGGCCTCTGTTTTTTCCAAGAAATACCAGAGTGCATCCACAAGAATGTCGTTGATGGTTGTTCGCTTGTCTTTCTTAGCCCGGCGGACCTCACGGATCCAGCTAATCGCTGCCCGCTCTTCGGCAGTAAGACAAACGGAAGTCCGAAGAGCGTCGTCGGGGATGTGCTTCTCTCTTGGGCTCACGGGCTTTCAAGATTCCTGTTGACTGCATTCTAGTATTGTTACATTATTACGTTATAGTATTATAACGTAATAACTCTTATAGAGCCCTGAAATACCGGGTTCACGTAATAAGATTTTGGAGGGATGCACATGACACTTACTGAGCCTTTCGCGGAAGAGCTTAAGGTGTTTGAACAGCATCGGGAAGAATGGTCGCGTGCGCACCCTGGCGAATACGTCGTGATTCAAGACGACGTCATCGTAGACGGATTCTTCGGTACTTATGCGGAAGCTCTCAAAGCTGGTTTGCAGAAGTTTGGTGTTCGACGAAGTTTTCTTGTAAAGCAAGTTTGGATGACCGAGCCGGTTTATTTTGTTTCATAGCATGGGTAGGGCTGAGCTTCATTGGAATCCCTTCGACCGGATGGATCCGGGCCCGTGCATTGATGTCATGGTAACGAACTCACGTGACGTTATTGAGGCCGGACACACCATCGGTCTCGAATTTCCCCCACCTCGCCCAATTAAGGCACTTCTGGATACCGGTGCAGCCGTTACGGTTGTCAGCAAGGTCTTTGCGAACTACTGCAAGCTATTTCACACCAATGAGGGCGGCGAGATAGCAGCAATCGGTGCGGTACACCGCTGTGGAGAACATGCGGGAGCGATAAGCTTTCCTGGCACGAGTCTGCGACCGTTAGACCCAATTCCCGTCATTTCAGCCGTCTTCGTAAAAGAGCGAAACTATGCCTGCTTGATCGGCAGAGACATCCTAC
>DATDGH010000818.1:0-1645 GCA_036522215.1 Candidatus Angelobacter sp.
GGCGGCGAAGCCGGCATCCGCCAGCTTGATCGCATTGGTCTGCAAATGCACTTCCGGATAGTCCAGTCGACGAATCATTTCCAAGATCTCTATGAACCTTGGATGGATCGTCGCCTCGCCTCCGTGCAGGTTGACTGCATCCCACCCCTGACCGGCATTGGCCTCTAAAAACTTGACAATGCCGCTGTATTCAATCGTGTCCTTAGTATAGAGGGGCGATGCCACCACGCAGAAGCTGCAGGTGCTATTACAAAGATCGGTTACATGAATACTGAGGAATTTCTGCATTGTGTTCCTCCAAGAAATTGTTTTTTCAGACGATGGTTGTTTGTGTTTGCCTACACTCATGATTCACGCCGCGGCCAGGCCCGCTTGTATGACTTGCGGACCCATCGGCAGCGATCTGACCTGCGCCAGATACGCAGCTTGGCGGTGGGCATGCTCCTGGCGAGCGGAGTCGTCAAACAACAACCTCGCCAACGCAGCTTCCACTTGCTCTTCATCCAGCAGTTCCGTCAACTCCAGCCCTCTCACATACGGATTGTTCTGAAGAATATTGCCGAGAAAGCGGTGATAGCCGAGCGGCCAGAGAGCAAAAGGATAAAGAGGAACCGAGTCCTGCAGCCACGCTCGTAGCTGCGGAGAAGGTTTTCGCGTCATGGCGGCTTCCGCCTCTTCCGGAGTGGACGCAGAAATTGAGTTCTGCAGCACCAGAGTAGGAACTCCCACCACCATTGCTTTCGCGATCGTTGTGGCAGAAATATTGGCTGTCAACAACAAATCCGTGCTGGCTAAGAGGGTGTCAAACTCAGTGGGCGGAAGGGGCGGCAACCAGTGATAGCGCGTACCCATCTGTGCTTTTAGATCGTAGGCCTTCGGTCCCACATGCACCAGATGGACCGAGTTCCCCAGGCGCGATAGATATTCAGCGACCAATCGCGGCAGCAACGCACCACACCGGCGGGCGGCGTCTGATTGCGATTCATAATTTGGATGTTGCCATTCCGCCGTGCAGAAAAAGACCGCTTTCTCCTGCTCACCAATGCCCAGGGTGTGCCGGACGTGCCGTCGAATCCGCCGCGTAGTCGCCACCTCTTCAGGCAAAGAGTTGTAGGCGCCAGGCGTGTCATTGGGTGCTAGAAACGGAACCGGACAGATGGGCTTGATCCTGCCCGGCCAAAGCTCGACGCTCCGGGTTGCATCGATAAGTATGTCAATGGGCAAAACTGCTTTACTGGAATCCCACGTATCAATCGCAAAAATAGGCAAGCCCGTAGCGGTCAACATTTCCGGATTCAGTCCGAAAGATACAAAAAATAGCGTCGTGGTGAAGTAGTCGGAGAGAATAATCGAGGAAGCTCGAAATCCGGAAAGGCAGTTGCTCCAATAAAGTTGAAGCAACGGGGAAGCGGCCGAACTGAAGAGAAGATGTCGGAACCTGCCTTCAAACAGCTTGGCGTTTGAGTCGTGAGCTAGAAAAAATACTTCATCGCCAGCTTGTTGCAGGTCCGCGGCCAGACGCAACCCAAGCATTGCCTCACCGAAACCCTTCCTGCCCAGCGACAGAATCAGGTGTTTTCGTGAACTCTTATGACTACTTTGCATGGAATCACCCTTGGTAGATTTCGCTTTTCCCGCCAGTTCC
>DATDGH010000819.1:0-5276 GCA_036522215.1 Candidatus Angelobacter sp.
GGCAATTTGGCGGCCGAAGGAGATCCTTCGCTACGTTCTCATCCCGCTTTTCTTCATCGCGACGCTTCCAGCGACGACCGTGCTCCTGTGGATCATCGTCGTGCACTTCAATGGATCGATCCTCAGATTCGTCACCGAGGCCAATCTCGATCGCGTGGTCGGCCTGTGGCCTTGGCCGAGCGCGAAGTCAGTGGCGATCCTTGCCATGTGGGGGGCGGTACAAACGTTGCTGCTCCTCGCTCTGCCGCATCGCCA
This sequence comes from Candidatus Angelobacter sp., assembly GCA_036522215.1. Taxonomy (GTDB): domain Bacteria; phylum Acidobacteriota; class Terriglobia; order Terriglobales; family Acidobacteriaceae; genus Angelobacter. The sequence continues at coordinate 256 of DATDGH010000819.1, forward strand.
ACACGTTGGGGCGACGACTCCTAAGGGCGACACGGTTTCCTATCGCCTCAACGGAGTTCCAGCGTTCTTCGCGACCGTCGCCTGCTTCTGTCTCGGCGCCTATGGGTTTGGGGCGTTCTCACCAACGGTCGTCTACGATCAGTTCGGCGCGATCCTGATGACGAGCAACCTCGCGGCCATTGCTGGCAGCGTGGTGCTTTACCTGAAAGGCCTTTGGGCGCCGTCGACACGTGATTCAGGTACAAGCGGATGGCTAGTTTGGGATTTCTATTGGGGCATGGAGCTGCATCCCCGAATATTCGGGATCGACCTCAAGCAAGTCGTGATCTGCCGGCTCGCGATGATGGGCTGGGCGGTGATCCTGCTGTCTTGTGCCGCTAAGCAGATCTCGGAATACGGTCAGCTTAGCAATGCGATGGCCATCTCGGTCGGCTTGCAACTGATCTACATCTTCAAGTTCTTCTGGTGGGAGGCCGGTTATTTCAACACACTCGACATCATGCATTATCGGTTCGGCTACAGGAATTTCTGGGGTGTGATGGCGTGGCTTCCAGCGGTCTATCCGCTCGCGTCGCTGTTTCTGGTCGATCATCCGAATAATATGCCGCCAGCGGCTGCGGCTTCGATCATTGTGCTCGGCCTTAATGAGGGAAAGCGCCAGTTCAGAAACCACCAGCAGTCCGCGTAGCTGGTGCCGGGAGATGCGTAGGCCTGTTTCGCCATGTCCACCGCGTCCTCCAGCCTTGAGCGTGGTGTTCAGATCTACTTTAATGGCGCGCCATGCGGGCGCCAAGCCGAAGAGGATTCCGGTGATAAGGGAGATACCGAAAGTGAACAGCAGGACGGTGCCACTGATGCCGATTTCATCCATGCGCGGGATGTTCCCGGGTTTGATGGTGTGCACCACGTGGAGACTCCAGGCGGCGATGGTGAGTCCGGCTGTGCCTCCCAACAGGGACAACAAAACGCTCTCGGTGAGCAATTGGCGCACCAGGCGCTGCCATCGCGCGCCCAGCGCGGTACGGACGGCAATCTCTTTGGCACGTGCGGAGGCGCGTGTCAGCAGCAGGTTGGCCACGTTGGCGCAGGCAATCAACAAAACTACCGCCACCGATCCCAGCAGCACCAGCAGCACACGGCGCACATCGCCAACCACCTGCTCCTGCAAGCCGACAATATGCATGCCAAAGGTGCTGCCGCGCTTGTCCTTTTCGCGAATGCGGTTGGCAATGGCATTCACATCTTCCCGCGCCTGCTGCAAAGTCACGCCGGGCTTCAGACGCACCATGATGTTGTAGTTTTCATCGCCGCGCTTCTGCACCGCATCGGGTCCCAGGGGAAGCGGAAGAATCGCATCCACGTTGTCCATGGGCCCTTCAGAAGGCATCACCTCGTTATTGAGAAGAAACTCCGGGCGCAGTACGCCGACCACCGTGTATTGAGTTCCGTTGAGCGTGATGGCCTTGCCAATGATGTTGGGATCGGTACTGAAGAGGCGTTTCCACACGCGTTCTGTGAGGACGGCGACAGGCGCCTTGCCGGGCCGGTCATCCTCAGGAAGCAGTAGATGTCCTATTCTTGTCTGCGCGCCCAGCATGGTCAGGAGGCTGGATTGCGTCTTCATGATCGTGATCCGCTCAGGCTGATCGCGACCGGTCAGAGTGGCACTGCGGCTCTGCGCCAGGGCCGTTAGGTCAAAGGAGTGGTTCTCGTTTTGAAGGTCGATGTATTGCCCGGGTGAAGGCCAGTCGCGGAAGATGCCGATACCCGGCGAGTGCAACCATATTGCTGCCAGCCGTTCTGGCTGAGGATACGGCAGCGGATGCAGCAGGAGCGCATCAATCACGCTGAAGATAGCGGTGTTGGCGCCGATCCCGATGGCCAGCGACAGCATAATCGCCACGCTCGAGCCAAGGTTTTTACGCATCATGCGCAGTGCGTACCAGAGATCTTGCAGGAGAGTGCGCGTCATGGTCTCCAAGGTATGCTGACTATACACTACCGCTCTTTCTTAGACGGATTGCCGATGAGCTTGGTTAACAAGCGCACAGGTTTGAAATGCACCGGTGTAACAAAACCAAAGAACTGCAGAAGTATTTTGGAATGAGCTATGCCTACGCCAAAACGTTGAAACCTAAGGCCACGAAGAAACGCTGACCCTGGTCAAATTAATCGAAACGCCTGCGATGGCTCATCCGTCTATGAGTGTGACGGGCTCCACTGGGGGGAGACGATGAAAATCCTGGAATTCTTTGGGACTCTATGGCAGGACGTGCGCTACGCGCTGCGGCTGATGGCGAGGACTCCTGCCTTTACCGCCATAGCAGCCGTTACGCTGGCGCTTGGGATCGGCGCGAACACGGCGGTCTTCAGCCTCCTGGAGGCGGTGATGTTTCGCGCGCTTCCGGTGCAGGATGCTCAGCAGCTTGTGGTGCTGCAATGGGGCGCCCACAAGAACCCAAAGTACCACTGGTACAGCAATTACGGCGACACTAAGTCGGACGTCCGTCGCGGCGCCAGTAATCCGTCCGGTGCGTCTTTCTCGCATCCGTTTCTGGAAGAGGTGGAGAAGTCAAACATCTTCAGCGGCGTGGCAGCATTTGCTGGCGGAGGTCCGCTGGCGCTTAGCGGGAATGGAGCGGCAAGCTCCATCAACGGGCAATCTGTGAACGGAGATTTTTTTCGCACGCTGGGAATCACAGCGGCCGTGGGACGGCTCCTGGAGCCCGCCGACGATCAGCCCACGGCGGCGCCGGCGCTGGTACTGAATTATGGTTACTGGCAGCGCGCTTTTGGTGGTTCTCCATCCGTAGTGGGAAAAGTAGTGAACTTGAATGCCGTGCCGTTCACCATTGTGGGCGTGGCAGAGCAGAGATTTATCAGCCTGTCCCTGGGCAATGTCTATGACGTGTGGGTGCCCATGGCGATGGCGCCAAGGCTGAATACAAATTTCGTGCGCCGGCAGGATGACTCTGCTGCGTGGTGGCTGCTGATCGCCGCGCGATTGAAGCCGGGGATGCCGGCTGCGCAACAGCAAGCAGCCCTGGAGTTGCTGTTCCGGAACCAGGTGCTGCATGGCGCCAAACCACTGCTCGACGAAGCCGATGCCCCGCGAATCACGCTGATGCCGGCACAGGAAGCGCTGGTAGGCGCAAGCGGCCAGTATGCCGATCCGCTGCGCGTGCTGATGGCTGCGGTGGGAATTGTGTTGCTCATTGCCTGCGCCAACGTCGCCGGACTGGTGCTGTCACGCTCCACCGCCCGCAGACGAGAAATCGCGGTGCGCCTTGCGCTGGGCGCACGCCGTGGACGCCTGTTCCGGCAACTGCTCACAGAAAGTGTGCTCATGGGAATATTGGGCGGCGCACTGGGAATTGCCCTGGCCGTGTGGGGCGCACATGCAATGGTAACCATGGCTGCCAGCAACAGTGAACGCCCGCTCGGCTTTACTGCGTCTCTTGATGGCCGGGTGCTTGCTTTTACCAGTGCGGTTTCTTTGCTGACAGGCATTCTCTTTGGATTGCTGCCGGCGTTGCGCAGCCTCCGAGTTGATTTGACCCCAGCCCTTAAGGAAGGCTCAGGCGCTTCCAAGACGGAATCCCGGCATCACTGGTACAGCCTGAGCAACGCGCTGGTAGTCATGCAAGCCGCACTGGCCATTGTTGTGTTGATGGGTGCAGGCCTGCTGGTGCACACGCTTACCAATTTGAAAAATCTGTATCTGGGCTTCGACGTGCGCAATACGCTGACGTTTGGCCTTGATCCCAGGCTCGCCGGTTACAAGGCGCCGCAGATTGACAATCTCTATCGCGACCTCAAGCAGCAGATCGGCGCTATGCCCGGCGTGATGGCGGTCAGCTACTCGGAGATGGCGTTGCTGAGCGGAAACTGGAGCCGGACATCGGTAAAATACCTGCCGCCCGGTGGCTCCAAGAGGGTTGAGGTTGATGCGGATTACATACCGGTGGGTCTGGACTTTTTTAACACCTTGAAAATGCCTCTTCTGGCCGGAAGAACATTGAACCAGACAGACATGGAGCGCGCGGCGATCAATGACGCGGCCGAAACTGCTATAAGGGAGGCCAAGCCGGGCGCGCCGACGCCACCAACTCCCACAGTTCCGGTTCCCGTAGTGGTGAATCAGCTTTTTGCTCACAAGTATTATCCGGGTGTGAATGTCCTGGGCCAGATGTTTGGCGAGAATGATGGCAGCGATCCGGACGATCCGAACAAAGATCCCGGCTACTTGGTTGTGGGCATCGTGCAGGACGCCAAATACAACAACCTGCGGCGGGAAATCGATCCCACCATGTACGTCCCGCTCACCGGTGAAAATGCAACGTTTGAAGTGCGGACGGCGGGCGATCCGAAAGCCATGATCCCCACGCTGCGCAACCTGGTCAACCAGCACAATGCCAACCTGCCCATGACCAATGTGCTCACTCAGACAGAACAGATTGACAAGCTGCTGGACCAGGAGCGCGTGATCGCCAAGCTCTCCAGTTTCTTCGGAATTCTGGCGCTGCTTCTGGCGTGCGTTGGCCTCTACGGTCTGCTCTCCTATGAAGTCACGCGCAGAACGCGTGAGATAGGCATCCGTATGGCGCTGGGCGCGCGGCGTGCAGACCTGATTCGGATGGTGGTCACACAGGGCTTTGCACTGGCGGTGGTTGGAACTGTTCTTGGGATCTCAGCCGCCAGCGGCATCGGCCATCTGATGACCAAGCTTCTCTACGGCGTGAAGCCAGATGATCCGGCGACGCTGGTGAGCGTCACACTGTTGCTGATTGTGGTGGCGATTCTGGCAGCATCTGTGCCTGCCCGCAAGGCAACTAAGGTGGATCCGATGGTTGCTCTGAGGTGCGAATAATTTAGGGTAAACGTAAGAATTGAGTTTTTAACAAGGCACAAGCTCAATGGTTGTAGCTCTGGATTTCGCTTTGCCAAGGTCTTTGGCATACTTCAGCGATCCTGGCGTGCTGTACTTCTCGAGATAGGCCCGATCAACTGCGTCTCTAAGG
>DATDGH010000820.1:0-5499 GCA_036522215.1 Candidatus Angelobacter sp.
TGTGTCATCAGTGGAACAAGCTCTATCCACAAATCCACCTCCTGAATGCATACGGACCCACTGAATGTTCGGATGATATAGCGCATTATTTCGTCCCTTCATCTCTGGGTGACAATTTGAAATATGCGCCGCTGGGCACGCCATTGGGAAACCTGCGGACTTACATACTCGACCCATGGATGAAACCGGTACCGGTTGGGGTGGCGGGTGAGATCTACATCGGCGGCACCGGAGTAGGCCGTGGTTATCTGAATCGGTCGGGTTTGACTGCGGAGAGGTTCGTCCCAGACCCATTTGCCACACTCAGCGGATCGCGGCTGTACCGCACCGGAGACCGTGGACGGCGTTTACAGGATGGCACGCTGGAATTTCTGGGAAGGTTTGACCATCAGGTAAAACTGCGGGGGCTCAGGGTTGAATTAACAGAGGTTGAAGTTATCCTCAATCAGCATGATTCTGTACGTCAGTCCGCGGTGATTGTGCAGGAAGATGATCACGGCGACCATCGCCTGGTGGGCTATGTAGTAGGCAGGCAAAACACCGCAATCGATGACAACATGCTCAGAAGTCACATGAAGCGGTATCTGCCGAATCACATGGTGCCCAGCGTAATTGTTGCGCTGAACGAGATGCCGCTCACGGCCAATGAGAAGATTGACCGCGAGGCGCTCCGCAAACTGCAAGGAAATCAACCCGAGACATCCCGCAGTATCGCAGCTCCGCGCAACCAACGTGAAGCGATTCTCACCATCATCTGGTGCGATACGCTGGGACTTTCGCAAATCGGAATTCATGATAATTTCTTCGAATTGGGCGGCCATTCGCTCCTGGCCACCCGGATGGTGTCCCGTATCAGAAACGAATTCGGCGTGAAACTGCCACTGAGAGCAGCATTTGAAAGACCCACCGTAGCCGAGTTGGCCGAAGCCATTACCGAGTTGCAAAATCAATCGCCAACAGCAGACGTAGCAGTGGAGAGTCCCAGAATCGAACGGGTTACGCCATCTCAGGAAGAAGCCATCGTAGCCCAATTAGACCACCTGTCAGAGGAAGAGATCGACAAATTGCTGGGTGCAAACTAGCGATCTTCCACATCTTCCTGGCTTAAGAAACCCCGCAGCATTCGTGCGCAGCAGCGTGCGATTGCTTACCAACAACCGCGATCGACAAATTACTTCGATAAAAACTTTTATTTCCCTATTTTTTCATTTTTCGCACAACCGGCAACTTTGAAGAACACAAGTTCTCAGGGGAGGGAGTAGCTATGAAAGACCCAAGAGAAAACCTGGATGAATTGTTCATCGCTCCGCGCCACTACACCCGCAATTGCAGTCTTCCTGATCCAAAAGAGATTAAGATCTATGACACCACTCTTCGGGATGGGGAGCAGATGCCCGGAGTGGCAATGTCGCCCGAGGACAAATACCTGATTGCGCGAGAGCTCTCACAGATCGGCTGTCACATCATTGACGTAGGCTTTCCGTGGAGCTCACCCAGCGAAGAGGCGGCCCTGGAACTGATTCTTCAAGGCAAAGCCCACGGCGACATACGCGAGGACCTGGAAATCCTAGTGATGTCCCGCGCCACTGAACAAGACCTGGACGCGATGGTTCGGTCACTTAAAATGCGGGGTTTGTCACCCGGTGATGTTACGGTTCTCATTTTTACCTCTGCCAGCCCCCTGCATTGCAAGTACAAGCTGGGGCCCGGCCTGATGAAACGTGAGGGAATTGAGGGTTTCAGCGACCTCCCGCTCGAGTTCTTCCATGAGGCCAACAAGCGAATGATCTCAGATGCCATTCGCTATGCGCGGAGCAGAGGCCTTTCGCGAATCGAATTCGGAGCAGAAGATGCGAGCCGAACTCCGCTTCCCCTACTCATTGACCTGGTTCAGACGGCCGTGGACGCCGGAAGCAGTCGTTATGTATTTGCCGATACAACCGGAAGCCTGACGCCTGAAGCTACGGCGATTTATTGTCGCGCGCTGACCAAAAAATTCCCCGGTATCGCTCGCGCAAGTCATTTCCATAACGATTTTGATCTTGGAGTGATCAACGTCATTACCGGGATTTGCAATGGGTTCCCTATTTTTTCGAGCACAGTCAACGGAATCGGCGAACGCGCCGGAAATGCGGCTCTGCATTCAGTGGTGGCAAGCCTTAAATATCTCTACGGAGTTGAGCTGCCAGACTTCCGCTATGAACGGCTGTGGCGCATCAAGAGCATCGTGGAAAAGATAACCGGCATTCCGGTGCAGGCTCAGGAACCGGTGATTGGTTTCAACGTCTACTCGCACGAGTCGGGAATTCATACCCACGGCGTTAGTATTGCCCGCTGCATATACGAGCCCATTCCGTTCGAAGAGGTCGGCGGTCTCGCAAGAATGGTGTACGGAAAGCATTCTGGAGCTCACGGAGTCATGTACGCGCTGCGTAAGCATGAGGCGGAAATTGGCGCCGTGATTGACCGTGACTTTGTCGTTCAGCTGCTTAAGGAGATCAAGGCATTACGGGAAGCCCGTACACAAAATGGAACTACTGCTGCGCACATCGAGCAGTATTACCAAAACCTTTACAGCCTTGGATTCAGTGAAGAACAGGTTGTTGAGTTGGCCCAGGACCTGGCCAGACGGCAAAGGGTACAGCAATTGGGCGCCTTCGAGACAATGGTTGAACACAACTACTCCCGTCCTGAATAACCATGAATTCGGTTGAACATACAGATTCTCTGGCAGAAAAGAAGAAACGACTCGCCGCACTGCTGCGAGCTAAGACCTCCCGGGTCAAATACTTCCCTGTTTCGCATGAGCAGCGACGCTTTTGGCTTATGCAGCAGGTGGATCCAGAGCCCTTTATTAACCAGGTGGCTTATGGCGTGCATGTGGCGGGCGATCTCGATCTGGAAGCGCTGAATGCGACCCTGACTGAGATCATTCGGCGCCATGAGATTTTACGGACCAACTTTGTCTTGCAGGATGGCAATCTCATGCAAGTGGTCCATCCAGCCGACCGGATTCAGGCGCCGATCCTCGATCTGGCTGCAGTGCCGGCAGGGAACCGCGAGAGACTGTTGAAACAACTGCGGCGAGAAGAATTCGAGACCTCACTCGATCTTGAGCGGGCGCGGCTTATCCGGATTTATGTAGTGCGTCTGGCGGAGCAACACCATGAATTATTAATAACGCTGCATCATGTTCTCACTGAGGCATTTGAAGGCGTCTTATCAACGGAACTGCAGACGCTTTATGCGGCCTATGCTGGGGGACGGTCCTCACCTCTTCCAGAGCTGGAAATTCAATATTCCGACTACGCAGTATGGCAGCAAAAATACCTGCAAAGCCCGGAGATCCGCAGTCAGATCGATTACTGGCGCAAGCAACTGGTTGGCGTGCCGGCATTGGAATTGCCGCATGATCGAAGGCGCACCAGTAAAGGCAAGTCGCCAGAACGCGGTTTTCTATTTGAGTTCTCCTGGCTGGCGAGCCAAAAAATCAAGGAATGGAGCCGAAGTGAAAGCACAACTGTGTTCGCAACTCTGCTGGCCGGACTCCACTGGCTGCTGGGACGCTATTCGGGACAGGAAGACTTTGCCATAGGAACCGTGGTCGATGGCAGGCGAGAGGAGACCGAAGACCTTGTAGGCATTTTCATGAACACAGTGGCATTGAGAGCCTACCTGGGTGGCAGACCGTCGTTCCGTGAGCTTCTAAAGCGAGTGCAGGAAGTTATTCTGGACGCCTTTGCACATAAGGACGTGCCCTTCGAAAAAGTAATGGAAGAGCTTGCGTCTAAAGGCAGCCAGATTGATTCAGATAACGCATTTCAGACCGGCTTTGTTTTCCAGAACCCGGTTGCACCACCCATACAGTTGCACGGATTGCGGGTAGCTCGAGGCGTGGCCCTGGACATTCCTTTTGAGTTCAGGCTTCCCATACCCTCCATGAACCTTTTGATCGAATTGCAGGAGAAAGTAAATGGAGGTCTTCGAGGCACTCTGGTCTTCAATCCCGATCTGTTTGTTCGCGACAGCATGGAGCGGTTGTTGCGGCACTATGAGCTTCTTCTGGAAAGGGCAGTGGCCTCACCCCATGTTCCGCTTACGGAGCTGTCTCTGCTTGGAGAAGATGAACTGAAGCAGATTCTCTTTGAATGGAACCAGACAGAATGGGAATATCCTCGAACCCAATCCATCCACGCGATATTTGAGGAACAGGCAGAGCAGCACGCCCAAGAAATAGCTATCAGTCTCGGTACATCAAGGTTGACTTTTGGCGAACTCAATGGCAAAGCCAACCAGATGGCAGGCTTTCTGCGGGAGTCAGGAGTAGGCCCTGAAGTTCGGGTGGGAATTTGTTTGGAACGCTCTGCGGATGCTGTGATTGTCATCATGGCTGTGCTGAAGGCGGGCGGCGCGTATGTGCCGATGGATCCTGGTTACCCGGCGGAACGCCTCAGGTTCATGTTGCAAGATGCGCAACTGCATGTACTGCTTACACGGCGGAGTTTCAAGAATCAGTTTGAAGCCGCCAACACGGTTGTGGTGTGCATGGATGAGGACTTGGAAAAGATTGCCAAGCATAGCTCGAGTAATCTGCAACACCGAAACACGGCCGAGAATCTGGCTTACATCATTTACACTTCCGGATCTACAGGCGTCCCGAAAGGCGTTCTCATTACGCATCGCGGCCTCTGCAATACCATCTATGAATCCATTCGTCAGTTCAGGATTCCTCCCCGCTGCTCGATAGCACAAATAGCTTCGTTGTCCTTTGATGCCTCTGTGGTTGAGATTCTGACGGCGTTGTGCGCCGGTGCGCGCCTATGCATGATAGAACCTGGTACGCTGGCGTCCAGCGCGCTCTTTGCCAACGTATTGCATAAAGAAGCGATTCACTTCATAGCCGGAGTGCCTTCCCTGCTAAATACATTACCTGCGGATGAAGAGTTTCCCAGTTTGAAAAAGATGGTCGTCGGCGGAGAGGCCTGCACTGCGGAAACCGCGGCGCGATGGTCAAAAGGACGTGTGGTTTTCAACGTTTACGCTCCCACCGAGACAACTATCTTCACTACAACATATCAATGTGAAGAATATTCCTCCTTGCAATCGCCACCTGTGGGCAGGCCCATAGCGAATTCGCGGGTCTACATCCTGGACGAGGAGCTGCAACCTGTGCCGGTTGGAATAGGTGGAGAGATTTATATCGGTGGCATAGGGGTAGCGCGTGGATATTGGCGGCGTCCAGAGCTAACCGCTGAGCGCTTTGTGCCGGATGCATTCAGTAATCAAAGCGGGGAGCGGCTGTACCGGACGGGAGATCGCGGGCGCTACCAACCAGATGGCAATGTGGAGTTCCTGGGGAGATTAGACCATCAGATAAAACTTCGCGGATACCGGATTGAGCTGGGGGAGATTGAGGCTGCCTTGTGTCAGCATGCGGGAGTGGAGCAAGCCGTGGTGATGGTTCGCGAGGACCACAATCGAGAGAAGCAACTGGTGGGG
>DATDGH010000821.1:0-1631 GCA_036522215.1 Candidatus Angelobacter sp.
TCGCGCTGCCTGAGCCAGTTGCGATGGCGCAACGCTTCCACGGCGCCCTGCAGCAACTCCAGGGAGAGTGGAGTGTCGTCGTGCATCAAGATTTTCATGAAGAGCTGCCGGTCGGAGTCGCTCAGGGGAAGCTCCAATGGATCAGGGACTTTGTCCTTATTTTCGAGCAGGGTCTCCAGCAGTGTTTCCGTGGCCAATCCCAGATGCAGGTTCTCGCTGGCCAGAACGTCCAGGGTCGTCTCGCGCAGGCCGGCTTCGTCGGGTACAGTTGAAGCTGCGGCACGAATCAGCACTTTCTCTGCAGGCGTAACCTGAGAGTCCGAAGTAGTTTTGACTGTACGGGCTGACCGCCGCGTGGCTGCCGTTCGCAATTCCTGCCGCAAAACCGCATCACTGATGCCCAGCTTCTGGGCAATGTCATTCGCCAGTCCTTCCCGAATGATTCTGCTGGGTACGCGCTGGATGTGGGGGAGAAGATAATTCAATGCCTTGACTTTGCCCTCTCCGGAGCGGACGGCAAACATATCCATGGCGCGGCTGATCAGATAGTCAAAATATTTAACCGAATTACTCAAGGCCTGGCCGTACGCTTCCGCCCCTTGACGCTTGATAAAAAGATCGGGATCGAACCCAGTCTCCAGGCGCAGGATCTGGATATTGAAGTCTTCCTCCACCAGCATGGCCAGCGACCGGTCTGTGGCGGTTGCGCCGGCCGTGTCCGGGTCGAAATTCACGACTACCTTTTTGCTGTAACGCGCCAGCAGCTTGACCTGGGCCTCGCTGAAGGCTGTACCTGAGCTTGCAATCACGTTATGAAAGCCCGCTGAATAAACAGAGATGCAATCCATCTGACCTTCCACCAGGATGGCGTATGTCAAGGCGCGAATCGCTTCCTTGGCTCTATCCAGGTTGTAGAGCACGCGCGATTTTGAATAAATCGCGGTTTCCGGAGAATTCAGGTACTTGGGACCGGCCTTCTCATCCGTGGACAGCGTTCGGCCGGTAAAAGCAACGATCTTTCCGTTCTCATTGGAAATAGGAAATGTGATGCGGTTGCGGAAACGGGAATACATCGTGGCGGCATCCGTCTCACTTTTCCAGGAGAACAAGCCGGAGGCGCGCTGCAGTTCTTCGTTGAATTCGGACTTCAGGCGGTCGCGCAAAACAAACCCCAGCTCCGGAGCGTAGCCGATGCGGAAGGCGCGAATGGTTTCTTCCTTCAGCCCTCTCCCGGCCAGATAGTCACGCGCATGCGCCGCTTCGGGGCGCCGAAGCTGTTCTTCAAAGAAAAGGCAGGCGCGCTCGTGCATCTCGATAAGCTTCCCGCGCAGCCGCGCCTCCTGGGCCTCGGCCGGGGAGTTGTATTCCGTCCTGGGCAGCTTGATGTCCAGCTTCTGCGCCACCAGCCGTACGGCTTCAGGAAAAGTGATGTTCTCCAGCTTCTGCACAAAGGTGAAAACATCGCCGGAGACGCCACAACCGAAACAGTGAAAAAACTGGCGGGTAGCATGAACGGAGAACGAAGGCGTCTTCTCCTGATGGAAGGGACACAGTCCGATAAAATTCTGCGCTCCGGCCTTTTTCAGCTTGACGTAGTCGCCCACAACACGGACGATGTCCGCCTGCTGTTT
>DATDGH010000822.1:0-2013 GCA_036522215.1 Candidatus Angelobacter sp.
TTTCAGCAACTTAGACTGATTTTGGGGAAGCTTCGGCGGTCCGCCCTGCTATTTCAGATTGAGACGAATGATCTCCACATCTTCAGGGCGATCAAATACCTTATCGGGGAAAAGTTTTTTGGCAAGAATCCTGATTCCACCAAAAGCGAAACCAAAAATCAAAGCCAGCAAGGTAATAAATCCGATCAAGACGAAAATACCAATGATGAGGTTCCCGATATTGTCCCTGGGATTTTGTTTGGTTGGCTGATTTAGCGTGACCTCAGCATCATAGTTGACGGAAGCCAGCAGAGTTTGGGCCTCATCAGCAGGAACATTGCCGTTGACGACGACTACGATCGGACCGCTACGCTTGAAATAGAACGGACCACCGGGCAGAGCAGCAGCCTGGATCTCGCGCAGTTTTAGCGCAGCAATCTGCGGGGTGGGATAGCCGATGAGAAGCAGATTGGCTTCGCCCCAGGTGCTGCGATACTTTCCTTCCACCAGTTCGGCGCTGCGGTCAAACCCAATGAGGGGCGGAGGAATGGGTACACCCAGCCGTTCCGAGGCTACCGGACCCACTATATACCGTGCGGTGTGAGGTATGTACAACTTTTGAGGAAGGTTATTAGGCAGGTTGGGCGGCTTGGCGCTGCTGCCGTGAATCTGAGGCAGGGCATCTGCGAGCGCGCGAAGGTCGGCGGCAGACATAGCGGTTACGCGGTCGAGGGAAACGTCCACCAGGAAATTGCCGCGATAAAACAGGATGCGCGTATTGTTGGAGGCGCCTTCATCACCGATCTTCTCGGTCTGCATCTGGGGCTGCTGATAATAAGTGAAGGCACCGTAGGCGCCGGTGGCATCGTTGAATCGCGCTGCTTTGATTTGCATTTTGCGATCACTGCGCGTAAACGTTGCCACCTCAACGCTAGAGAAACCGTATTCCTTGAGTATGGCGGCGTCAGCAGGATCAACGCTTGAGGGATCGGAGTTGACCAGAGAGTCAGTACCTTCCTGCCAGCCATTGAAGGATGAAGGCAGAAATCTCGCATCCTTGTCTGTACCCGCCGAAGCAAGAGGCGGGCAAAGAAGCGTCAAAAGCAGGATGAAGCGGTAATTTCTCATGTATGCGCGGAAGCCCAACTTACCTTACCTATTAGACACCTTTTGGCAATGTAAAGATTCTAGTCCAATCGGGTCACCACCACCCCACCACGCGCAAAACCAGCGCCGTGCCGGGGGCCGGCAATACCGTTCACTTAAGCATCAAAGTGATGATGCTGCCATTGTTACTCCGGCTGTACGCGCTTCGGGACGGCATCCTCCAGATTATGGGATATTTTGGTAGCCCCAACCGTCAATCGAGCTGTCGATTCAAACAGGATGCGAGGGGCTGTTACCAATAAGATTCAGTTTTCCTTCTTAAACGAAACGGTAATGGGGGCCCCGATAAATTCAAAGTCACATGCGAAAACAGTCGGGGAGGAGATGTTCCATAGTGCTCTCTTGAATTCCGTTGCGTCCCTGGTACCAGAGGATGGCCTCGGGGCCGAACTCTGCGATGACCTGGCGGCAAGCGCCGCATGGAGAGCACGGCACATCATGATCGTTGACCACGGCAACCGCGCGGATTTTTACGTTGTTGCCGCCGAGCCTGGAGACCGCAGCAAAGATAGCTGAACGCTCGGCGCAATTGGTAAGCCCGTAGGAGGCATTTTCCACATTGCAGCCGGTGAAGGTGTCTCCATTTTCCAGAAGCACAGCCGCGCCCACGCGGAACCTGGAATAGGGCGCGTAGGCATTCTGCCGGGCTTCGCGAGCCAAGTCTAAAAGACGGTCTTTTTGCTCGGAAATAGTCGTCACCAGCAACTCGCAGGCTGCAGCCTCAGAGAATTGAGAAACCGGGTAATCGAGTAATTGGGTAATTGAAAAGCAGAAATCGTTCGGAGCATGCTGGATTCCAGTCGAGGGCAAGGAGTAGAAGCACACGCCGGATTCGTCATTGGGCGTTACCAGAATGACCGGAGACTG
>DATDGH010000823.1:0-5097 GCA_036522215.1 Candidatus Angelobacter sp.
GCAACAATCTTGAGTATCTTTAGGGACACAAGCTGGTCAAGCACTTCAATCATTGCGTAAGGGCCTACCGGGTTTGATCTCTCGCCTCCAAAATCAGCCAGCATGTTGAAATCGCTGTCAGTCATAGAATCCTTACTTCCAAAAGGGAATCCCCCGGTGAAATTGCGCTTTACTTCACCGACAATACTGTTTGGCTCAAGCTCCTTCCGCTCGTTCTCGGCAAGATGAAGCTGCTCAGATAAGAAAAGCAGATCGTTTTCAACAGCCGAAAGGGAACTGGGAGTGTTCATAACAAAGAGAACCCCTCGGTGATACTCGGATAAGATGCGGCTGTTGTCACGCGCAATGTCGCTCGAATTCGGGTCGCCTTCCTTGCCGAAAAAGATGTTTGCCGTTTTATCAAAAAGCGATACTTTTACAGCAGCCGCCTGCTTGCAAAAATCACCCACCGTACGTTCTGCGGCTCTCAGTTCTCGTTCGAGCAGTTCCTTATCGCCGCTGAGCATGCCAAATCACTCCCTTGCCAGGTAGGCACCAATTTGCTACATTGCAAAGCCCGCTCGACGACCCCAGCGCGGCTCTCCTTCGACTAGGCAGGAGGCGCACAACGATGTGCTTCTCCCCAATAACCGAAGGAGGAAAAAAATGCAGCGGAACAACTCTATCAAAGCCGCTCTGGAAATTCTGCAAAAAGGTGAGACTGAAGCAAGCAAGGTCATCAGCTCCGAGCTAAACCTGGCATTGGTAGGAACTTAAGCTACTGGTCGAGCGAGGAGAGACCGCAGCGGCTCTCAGGGGAATCGGAAAACTACAAGAAACGATCAACCTGCTTCTGGCAGACGTTTCGTACTCCGACTCCATCCGCTTTCGCCTGGAGCGGGATGCCCTGGATTCCAGTCCCCCAGCCGAAATCCGTGCTTTCCAGGCTTAGTGTTTAGCGCCAGACTTAACCGTCTGGCGCTTTTCCCATTCTCAGGGTAAAAAAACAGGTGAGGGAGCAGACCGCGAAGCGGGCTGCGACCGGAAATAGCCTCCAGCTTTTGCGAATGACAAGATGCAACAATTTCAGCAAGTTAAACCGGAAAGTCGGTAGAAGCGGTTTCGACCCGGCAATCTACCGTGCCGCGAGGCTTTCAGCCTCGCGTTTTTCATTGCAGGGGTCGGAGAAAACACTCCGCCCGCAAACCCGCCCACAGGCGGTTTTGCGCCTGCTAACGCAGGCGTTGAAAATCCCTGATTTTCACTGGATTTTTTTGGGTCGACCCTAGCGGACGATTTTAGAACTTTTGATTTAATGGCGATTTAAAGCGTTGGAGTGTTCCCGAGTACCCTTGGCTGTCAACCGCCCTGCACCGCCCATAAGGGTGTTTATCCCGTCAACTTTCGAGGAATCAACGCCTATCCCTCAAAAAATTTTTCGCGGGTGCTCGCCGCCCCGCACCGGCTCTCCCCTTAAAACCCTTGGCCCCGTTCTCCCCTCCTTGCCTAGGATTCTTCTCTGACTGCTCTTCATGGCACCCTTCAGTTCGAGTCCCGTAATCCCCGCCAGAACAATTCCCCTTTGGATTTACTGAGTTCCAGTCACACGATTCTTCTCTAATCTAGGCTCGATAGGGAACAAGTTTGTTTGTTCTCTGGCAGTTGTGTCTAGTTCGAAAATGCAGCCGGTGCTAATTCCGTGAACGGCCAACAGTCTCTTCGCAACGAGGCAGGGCGCTACATTCGCTGAAACAATAACCGCATGAGGCGCGTGTCTTTCGTCAAGGGTTCCTTTGCCAGGGAGGAATACGCCTGCAGGAAGCGGAACCCGATACCTTCGAGGAGGTTTTTCATTTCGTGAGGTGAGTACAATCGCCAGGCGCCTTCCTTAACAATCGTTCCTGTTGCCGAGTATCTCTCAATCCTAAAATGATTTCGGCTGGACAGCACATCAAACCGCCTGGTTTCAACCACCTTGACGTCATCCACCACTTTCTCCGCTCGTTCGCGAAAATTCGCCAGCAGCCAATCTCGGTTGAGTATCTCAATCAGAAAGCGGCCGCCAGTTCGCAGCGCATCGTGCACTTTTTTCAGGACTAAGCGCTCTTCGACGTCCGCAAAGTATCCAAAGCTGTGAAACATGATGATGCAAGCATCGAAGCCCGATCCGAAATCCACGTGACGGACATCGCCAAGAACGAATTGCGCAGGCATTGGTGCGTTCTTCCGTGCGGTTTCAACATATCGGGCATTTAGTTCTATTCCAGTTGTGATGCACCCGCGGCGCGTCAATTCCATGGAATGGCGGCCAGCACCGCAGAACAAATCAAGCACCTTGGATCCGGAAGCGAGCGAGAGAACATCCCACAGGAAGTCAACTTTCTTACCGGTCTGTTCCTCCGAGACAGAGCCAAATCCGGTACGCATTCGAAATTCGTCGTACAAGTCCGCAAACCACTCTTGTGTCATGCCAGCCTCAATTACAGCCTCCAAATATGAATTTATCCAACTTTCGGCAAGGCGGGTCCTTTGCAACCGATATGAAATTCTCACACTGCTGAGATTTTAAAAGATTATGCTTGTGGGGACTGTGACGAGAACAGTTCGGAAGTCATCCCGTAATCCCGAGGAGTCAAAAGGCATTTGTTTGTGCGCTCCGCTTCGCTGCGCGCTGGCCTGCGGCGCAAGGAAAAGAAGACTGCTTTGGTTTTGTTTCCCAGCGTTCCGCACCGACGCTTCGCTTACGGTGCTCCACGCTGGGCTAACATTGTGTCACCCCGTCCGGGGTTCAGTCAGGAATTCTAATCAAGCCTGTCTGCAACTTGGATGGCAGCTTTGCAGGGTGATTCCCGCCTGATTGTATCCGCAGCAGCCCAGGCCCAACACGCAGCAGACATGATCTTGCGGACGCAAACCGCGGCCCTGACGGACGATTTTAGAACTTTCGATTTAATGGCGATTTAAGCGCCGCGTTAGCATAGGAATGTGCTGGATGAAATGGCAGCACTCTCCACGTCATGGTTCATTGCGCTGTTTCTCCGTCGAATTTTGTGCAGAGCGGAAAGCATCCAATGGTGACGTGAAATCAATTAGACTCGTCAGCATGGCAGGCCAAGACGTCACTCACTTCACTTCGGTCGACCATACGGCTGATCCCAGCTTTTTTCTTCGTTTTCTTGATGAGGCAAATAAGCTTATTGCCGGCAGGGCATGGAAGCCTGCGATTCTTGAGGGATTGAGACTTGAGCCAGGGATGAAGGTGCTGGAAGTCGGCTGTGGAGCGGGCGAGGAGGCGGTCGAGATCGCCGCAAGAGTTATGCCCGGCGGGCAGGTGACGGGTATCGACCTCAGCCAGTTGCTCATCTCCGAAGCGGTGCGTCGCGCATCTGGCGCCAATGCGGCAGTGAATTTTGAGATTGGAGACGTTCAGGCTCTACGCTTCCCGGATATGTCCTTTGACGCCGTTCGCTGCGAGAGAGTGCTCATGCATGTTCCCGATGCCGCGCGCGCCGTATGGGAGATGGCACGTGTGGTCCGACCAGGTGGACGAATGGTTGTTCAGGACTTCGACTGGGAAACCCAGTTTTGTGATTCCCCGTACAAGGAAACCACGCGCAAGATTGCGCTCTCCTTTTGCGACGGAATAAAGAACGGCTGGATCGGCCGATGCCTGCCCCGCTTGTTCCGGGAAGCTGGTATTTCGGACATCACGATCTCCTTTCATGTTCTCCCGGTGACGTATGAGTTCCTACAATTGCTCCTTGGCGGGCATATTGCGCAGGCCGTTCACAGCGGCCTGTTCGGAGCAAAGGAAGCCGATTTGTGGTGGACCCATCTGGCCAAAACCAACGCCAGCGGCGCGTTTCTGTACGGATTCACCGCAATTGTTGTGTGCGGCGTTAAGTGCCCGCTTCCTGCGTGATCCAGTTGCCTGGCGCTCGTAGACGGCTGTAGAGGCTTTGATGGCTACAAAATCGGGGTGGTCGAGCACAGCAGTTATTGCGCTTTCCTATTGGTCGGCCCTGGCGGACGATTTTAGAACTTTCGATTACTAACCAGCAATTTCAACCAAAGTATAGCTGCCCCCGGTTGCCTTATTCACGGCTTCGACAATTTGCCGGAGCATCGGCTGAATCAAGCTCCACCTATTCTTACTCAGAGCCACAATCGCAATTCTGCGATTGCTTAAATTCTGCTGGTAAACGAGATTTTGGTCCGTAGTGAGCAGCGGTCAAAGCCAGCGCTCTCGGCTGCTTGCAACAGTTCGCCATTCGAAAGAGTGCTCCAGCCTTGCTGGTACGCTGTCTTTATGGTGTAGCCTTGCAGGTACGGCTTAAGATTGACCGGGGTGCCTTGGTCGAACAGGATGCGCATCAGCGGGTTGGAGTGGGCGCTTGCAGGCTGTGCGCTGCGAAATCGAGGACGCTCTTGACTTGCTCTGGTGTCAGCCCCTCGAACATTTGTACGATTTCATCAATGGTCAAGCCATCCTCGAGGTTCTCGAAGACCGCAGAAACCGGAATGCGCGTTCCCCGGAAGACCCATGCGCCGCTGACCTTTCCAGGAACACTTTCTACCGCTGGACATTCTGACCAATTAAGCGCCATATATTAGTTGGCCTGCCTGTGGTAAGTTCTGGTGATGCCGTAGGGACGAGTTAAGAACCCCAGCTTTGGTCTCCCAAAAATCCGGCCACAATCAGGAAAACTCGCCACAATCTATTATAAAACAAAGCTTTCTGTTCCATTCACCAGGCTTGGTTGGTCAGCATCAAGCTTGAGATGTTCTTAGGCAGAATTCCCCGGTCACGCAGCCGATTCACTCGACAGGAGGCGGTTCCGGGAGTTACCCAACAACCTTCGATTCGAGGGGTTGGCCGCCGGTTACGCGAACATCGCCAGCGCCGACCCCAGCAGCCGTCCGACTACGCATATCGTCCGCGATTTCATCTCGATAGTCCTGCGCTTGCAGCAGGTCTACTCCCACCTGAGCACCGTTGCCGGATCCAGGAGCGTGGCGCGGCGCGCCGGAAAATATGCGGCGATCATCGCGAGCGCCCCGGTGGCGAGGGAAACCGCCAGAATCACCCAAGGATTTGCAGTCCCGCCGAACAGTTGC
>DATDGH010000824.1:0-7093 GCA_036522215.1 Candidatus Angelobacter sp.
TTCCACACCCTGGCTGGAAGACCTGGTGCGTGAGGCAGCCAAGCACCTGGGATACCAGTCGCATTTTTTCGTTCGCGAAGACGCCATTAGTGACGATCATCAGCCGTTTGCCAAACTGGGTGTTCCTGTGGCTGACATCATCGACTTAAGTTACGGCTACAACAATTCGTACTGGCACACTCCTCAGGACACGGTTGATAAATTAAGCGTGCGAAGCTTGCAAATCAGTGGTGACGTGATTCTGGAAACGATGAGGTTGGTGAACGGGAAAAACAGTAGTTAGTACTTAGTAGTTGGTCTGTACACGAGGCTCTCACGCGGCTTTTGGCGGCGTCGCTGGTTTCAACTCCCTGCCAGGTTTTTTCACATAGACTTCATTGCTGCGGATTTCAATCTCGTAGGTGTCAATTTTTTCTTCCGCGCGTCCCGCAACGACCCGCCCGGTCTTGATGTCGAACTGGGAGCCATGCCATGGGCATTGAACCGTGCAATCCACGAGGGCGCTATCGGAAAGAGGGCCGCCCTTGTGAGTGCAATGGTCGCTGAAGGCATAGAGTCCTTCCGAGTATCGGCCAACAACCACACGTTCACCGCTTATTGATGCCAGAAGCATTTGACCGTCACCAAGTTCGCTCTGGTTGCAGACCGGCTTGCTCCAACTTTCCAGCGATCGCATTTTGAACGTGCCGGCGTTGGAATAACGATTGAGGTAGCCATGAAAACGCTCCGAACGCTTTAGGCGCGCTTCAGATTTGCGATTATTGAATGGCGCAGATTCACGGGAGTCGATTTCCTGCGAGTCTCTGTCAGTCGTGTTAGATTGGGTTTGCCGTCCACCAATTGCCGAATGCCCCTGTTTTTCTGGATTATCTTTAACGCGGCCATTCTCTGCCTGCTCTTTATTGATCTGGCAGTGATCAATCGCGGTGGGCGCGTTTTGTCCTTCAAACAGGCCCTGATATCGAGTGCTGCGTGGATCCTGCTGGCTCTCGGTTTCGCTGCGTTTGTTCACTGGTGGATGGGAGCGACCAAGTCGCTGGAGTTCATTACCGGATACGTGATTGAAGAATCGCTGAGTGTTGACAACCTCTTTGTGTTCATTCTGCTTTTCAATTATTTCAAGGTCCCCCCGGAGCAGGAGCGGACGGTGTTGTTCTGGGGCATCCTGGGCGCAATGGTCATGCGCGCCGGCTTCATTTTTGCGGGCGTAGCGCTGATCACGCGATTCCACTGGATTCTCTATGCGTTCGGGTTATTTCTGGTGTACAGCGGCCTGCAGTTGCTGCGCGAAGGGGACGAAGACAAGGTTGATCCTTCGCGTAACTTTGTGCTGAGAATCGCGCGCAAGTTCTTGCCGGTGACACAACAGTATGAGGGGAAACGATTCTTTGTTCTCCAGGAGGGGCGGAGATTTGCCACTCCGCTGTTCATCGTGCTGCTGGTGGTTGAGACTACAGACATCCTTTTTGCCACCGATTCAATTCCTGCCATCCTGGCCATTAGCAGGGACACTTTTGTTGTCTATACCTCGAATGTTTTCGCGATTCTCGGTCTGCGGTCACTATTCTTCGCCTTGTCTGGTCTGATGAAATTATTTCGTTATTTGAACTACGGACTGGCTGTGGTGCTCATGTTTATCGGCGTCAAGATGCTGCTGTCGGCGCGCTATCCGATTCCGACGTGGGTGGCCCTGGTGGTGATTGGGGTAGTGCTGGGATCGTCGGTCGCAGCCTCAGTTTTCAAGCGAAAGAAGGTAGCCGGTTGACTTTGAAGTAGTCATGCTTTTTTTTGCGAATGTCGCGGTATCTGGAGTAAAGTTGCGTCATGCTGAAGACCTTGATGAAACTGTTGCGCCGGCTTCTGCGGAAACGTCCGACGCCGCCTGAGCCCTATGATCCGTATGCAGGGGTCAGAGTACCGTTGAGGAACGGACCTCCGAATCGCAGCGGGGCGGTTGCACTGGAAGAGCCAGAGGAATAGTGCAGGCGGCTACGAAGCCCCCTGCTTCAATTTCGAGGGATGCGCTGCAGCTGTAAGTGAGAAGTTGGTGAGTTGGTAGGTTGGTGATTTCTGAATCTCACTCAAACCTTATTCGGCTACCGATTAGGACTGAGTGCTTTTTGAACTTGACGTCGTCATGTGCCGGCCAGTCTGTGCGGTAGTGCGCGCCACGGCTTTCAAGCCGTGCCAGCGCAGAGCGGGCAATCAACAGAGCTGCGGTGTGAATGTGACAAGCCTCGCGGGCACGGCGGGACACTTGTTGAGGCAAGCAGGCAGCTAGAAACTGTAGCCTTTCCACGGCTTCTCTCAATCCCTTTCCCGAGCGGACAATCCCCACTTTCGCCCACATGAGCTGCTGGACCTCGCGGATGAGGTTCTCCGGATCGAGAGATCCAGTGGCCGCGTTCGCGGGCGTGGAGGGATCATGAGGAGTTGGTGAGTTGGCAGGTTGGTAAGTTGGTAATTGAACTTTGGCCCCGTCTGACAAATGGTCTGGAGTTCTGGCAGGTCCCAAGTGGCTCGCTGTCGCTGATTCTTGTTGCATTGCCCTGCTCGCGCGCGCGCCAAACACCAGTCCTTCGAGCAAAGAATTGCTGGCCAACCGATTTGCTCCGTGGACTCCGGTGCAGGCAACTTCGCCCGCAACGTAGAGGCCGGGCAGGCTGCTGCGTCCGTCAAGATCTGTCCGTACGCCTCCCATCAGATAGTGGGCTGCGGGCCGGATAGGTACAAAGTCCACCGTGATGTCGACATTGTGCTTCAAGCAGGTCTGATAGATGCGGGGAAAGCGCGTCTTGACGTGGTCTTCTTCGAGATGCGTCATGTCCAGGTAGACCACAGGCTCTTTTAAACGGCAGATTTCCAACTCATGGGCAATGGCGCGGGCCACCACGTCACGCGGCGCCAGCTCAGCCATATCGTGATACTTGGGCATGAAACGCTGCAATTCTGCATTGCGCAGGACGGCGCCTTCGCCGCGCAGAGCCTCAGAAAGGAGAAACCGGGGCGCATTTTTCACGTAGAGAGCTGTGGGATGGAATTGCACAAATTCCATGTCGCTGATTTCCGCGCCCGCATGGTATGCCATGGCAACACCATCGGCCGTTGCGACGGCGGGGTTGGTGGTGTTGGAGTAGATCTGTCCCGCGCCTCCGGTCGCCAGCAGCACGGCGGAGCTTTTCACCGCATGGTGTTCGCCCTTGGGAGAGATCAATTCCACACCGCACACCTGTTTTCCGTCAAGAATCAATCCCGAAGTGAATTCAAACTCTGAAAATGAGATGTTTTTGAGGCTTGCAGCCTTGGCGTACAAGGCACGACCGATCTCGCGTCCGGTAGAGTCGCCATGGGCATGCAGCACGCGGCTGCGACTGTGAGCGGCCTCGCGAGTAAAGGTCAGCTTAGTTCCGCTGCGATCGAACTGAGTGCCCCAGGCTATAAGTTCCTGGATGCGTTCCGGGCCTTCTTCCACCAGGACATGGGCCGCGTCAGGATTGACAATGCCATCGCCGGCGGCCATGGTGTCCTGTAGATGAAGGCTGATCTCATCCTCGTCACTGAGCGCAACGGCAATCCCGCCCTGGGCATATTGGGTGGCAGACTCGGTGAGTTCCTGCTTGCTCAGGACGAGAACCTGGCCGGCATCAGCGAGAGCGATGGCGGCTCGCAGTCCGGCGACGCCCGCGCCGACGACAATGAAGTCCGCCCGCTCCCGCAGCTTTTTCATGGAAGGAAAATTTTAGCAACAGTATTTGGTAATTAGTAGTTAGTAGTGAGCAAAAACAACAGCAACGGCAAAAGCAAGAACAACAGCAACAGCCACGGCAAAGAGCAAGGGAGTTGAGATTGTTGTAGTGTCCTTGATTTATCATCCTTGCAGTGAAGAAGATCCCAGTCAAGCTCAAGCAGAATCGCTATGAGGTGATGGTTGGCGCAGGTCTCCTCGCCCGCGCGGGCCGGTTGTTACGCAGGCACCTGCCTTCACGAGAGTCGTGCGTTTTTGTAGTTACCTCGCCCACCGTCAGACGGCATTGGGGTGAAGCGCTTGAAGAGTCATTGAAGCATGAGGCGCTGAACTACCGGGTGCTGGAGATGACCGACGGCGAACCGGCGAAAAGACTGCACACCGTGGAGCAACTTGCAGAGCAGATGGTGGACGCCGGAGCCGACCGCAGGGCCCTGCTCGTGGCATTCGGGGGCGGAGTGGTGGGAGATACCGCGGGCTTTCTGGCATCTATCTTTATGCGCGGCCTTGCTGTGGTGCAAATTCCGACTACGGTGCTGGCACAGGTGGATGCCAGTATTGGCGGCAAGACAGGGGTGAATCTGCCTATTGGGAAAAACCTGATTGGCACATTTCATCAGCCCCAGGCAGTTTTGGTTGATCCTGAGATTCTCGGCACTCTGGACGAGAGGGAATTCCGGGCAGGTTTGTTTGAGTCACTTAAGTGCGGGGTCATCCGCGATCCCAGGCTTTTCCAGTTCATGATGCGATCTTCAAGTAACATTCGTCAACGAGATGGCAAGGCCTTGCAGCGAGTCATCGTTGACTCCGTACGAGTAAAAGCTAGGGTCGTAGCGGCCGACGAGCGGGAGTCAGGATTGCGACGCATTCTGAATTTTGGACACACCGTAGGTCACGCACTGGAATCGGCAACAGAGTATACGCAGTTGTTGCACGGTGAGGCCGTTGCCTGGGGGATGATTGCAGCAACTGAAATTGCCAAGGACCTCGGCGTATGTCCAGAATCAATCGCACGGGAGATCGATGCCGCCATTCGCAGTTACGGCCCGTTGCCTGCGGTCACGGCAGACCCGAGCGAGATCATGCGCAGGTTGGTGTCCGATAAGAAGACGGTTTCCGGCAAGGTGCATGTTGTTCTACCAGTGAAAATCGGCAGAGTGAAGATCGTGGGGGGAGTGGAGAGCGCTGTAATCGAAAAAGCGGTGCATTCGATACAGGGCGCTTCGCTGTGCCCTGAATCGGGTCATCGGGTGACCACGACCACGCCACGCCAATAATCGGCCGGGTTGGGGGCCCCGGTCGTGGGGTCATCAGGTCATCGGGAAAAGCCATATCGCCCTACTCCTTGAATGGAGAATTTGAAAAACCCAGGATGATTTATACGGATTTGTGAATGCAAACGACCGACAAGCAAACGTCCCTGCCCGGTTCCAGTCCCGCGGGAGCAACTGACGAGCAGTCTGCGGCAAGAGTCGTGCGTCAGATGTTTGATAATATTGCACCACGTTATGACATACTGAATCACACTCTTTCCATGAATGTGGACCGCTTGTGGTGGCGCAGGACGGCGCGGGCGTTCAGCCACATTCTTTCACGAGAGAATTCACGGGTTGTTGATCTTTGCGCTGGAACCGGGGATCTGGCGGTTGCTTTGCGAACAGTAGGAGGGAGTTCCCGCATTCTTGCCCTTGATTTCTCTTCACAGATGCTGCAACACGGACGAGCTAAATTCCAGGGGCGAAGGATTCAACCGGTGGAGGCAGACGCCCTGTGTATGCCTTTGCGTGATGGCAGCATCGACCTGGTGGTTTCCGCCTTTGGGTTCCGCAATCTGGCTAACTACAATGCCGGTTTACAAGAGATTCATCGAGTGTTGAAACCTGAAGGCGAGTTTGGAATCCTGGACTTCAATCAGCCTGGAGGGCTCTTGGGGAAGATCTACGGCATTTACTTCAGAAAGGTTCTGCCGCGGATTGGCACGTTAATTTCAGGTGTAAAGGGACCTTATGAATATCTGCCCGCGTCTGTCGGGCGCTTTCCCGCGCCGCCGGAGATGATCAAGAAAATGCAAGCTGTTGGCTTTGTGAGCGTCAGCTGGACGAAGTATACGTTTGGGATTGCCGGGCTGTATCGTGGAAAGAAACCATAACACCCACCAGGGAGACACGGCGTAGCCGAACCAGAAATTTTGAAATTTAGTTTGCTGTGGCCAGTTGCTGGTTGTGTGGCGCGGCGGCAAACATATCGATCAAAGCGTCTTCGCAGGTGTAACGAATCACGCTGCGGTAAGAATCGCCGAGAAACACACGGAGCCGGGCCGTTTCCATGGTGTAAGAGCCGAGCAAATAGGGAAAGGCTTCTGGTGGAACATCGGAAATCCCCAGGTTCCAGAACAGGCGCAAGACCAGGCGGCACAGGGAGCGCGACGGGAGACGCCTGATCTGGGCGTTGGCAATGCGGGCGCATGCTTGCAACGAGATGGGATCACCGCGTCCGGCAACGTTCAAGATGGTGATCTGGGAATCGGTTTGGCGCCGGTCGAGAATGTGGACAACTAATCGTGCCATGTCGTCGATGTGCACAAATTGAAATTTATTTTCCAAATAGCGGCCACGAGAAGGAAGCAGCAGCGGCAGACGGGTATTGCGTCTCCGCATTCGGTCCGCCAGCAGACCTTTTCCACCGGGAATACCGCGCATCACACTAACCAGATAGTTCTGGACCATAGGACCAACAAAGATTGCAGGACGCAAGATATAGGTCCTGCATTTCATACTATGGGCCCGAGCCTGCACGGTCAGATCGGCCTCACGCTTGTGCAGGGCATAGGTCAGGGTGTGGGCCTGTAAAGGCGCATCTTCCGATACCGGCTTAGGCAAGTTGGGACCATAGGCAGAGACGCTGCTTGGGTAAATGAACCGGGAAATTCCTCCCAGCGTCCGGTTGTATTCGGAAATGGCTTCGATAACACGCCCCGTGCCTGCGACATTGATGTGCCACATCCGTTTGCGGTCAAGTAGTCCGCTTCGAAGTGGATCAATGACAAAAGCCAGATGGACCACGGCTTCAGGGCGGTAAGCACGCATGAGGTCCAGAAGTTGATTGCAGGAGCGCTCTTCTGCGAGATCAATTTTCTCGTAATGGGCGAATCCCGCAGAAGATTTGGGCGAAGCGATGTCTACGGCGACGAGCTTGAAGCCCTGCAAAAACTCCACCAACCGGAGTCCCAGATTGCCTGAGACCCCGGTGAGTAGAACTGTAGGTTTTTGCCCAGAGTCACTGGCAGAATCAGCACCCATAGCTGACTGCGTGGTTTCGACCATAGTTCATTCTGGTGGCGTTCTGGGC
>DATDGH010000825.1:0-4305 GCA_036522215.1 Candidatus Angelobacter sp.
GTGGAACGAACCAATTCTTGGCTGGGACAGTTTCGCCGATTGCTGGTTCGTCATGAACATTTACTCTCCACTTATCGCGCCTTCTTCTATGTCGCCTGCCTGTGGATTACCCTCAGGAGGTATTTTTGAAACACGCTCTAAACTACTAATTACTAATTACTGTTTTTTCCGCTCCCGCTACGATCATCACTGTAAGATCGTCGCTGCGTGGCGTTCCTGCGGCAAAATCCTGCACCGCGCCCACAATGGAGAACAAGGCTTTGCCTGCGCATAGGTTCGCCGAGCGTTGAACGTGATTCAACAACCGCTCCAGCCCAAATTCTTCGTCAACCCGATTGCGGCATTCGATCAATCCGTCCGAGTAGCCCACCAGCATGTCCGTAGGCGAAAACTCAAGCCGCGCGCCTTCAAATTGAGCTTGAGGCAGCGCTCCCAGGATTGGTCCCCCCGCCGAGAGGTATTCAACATTCCCATTGGCCCGGTGAACAAAAGGCAGGAAATGTCCGCCGTTGGAATACCTGAGCTCGCCCCGGCGCCAGTCAAGCTGCGCCAGCACCATGGTAGTGAGAGGCACGCCGGAACCGAGTACGCATAAATCACGGTTTACCATGGCCAGCACGGCCTCAGGTGCTTCCATCGACGCCGAATAGGTTCGCACCAGGCCCATCACATGCGTGAACCACATGGCCGCGGTCAAGCCTTTGCCGGCAATGTCACCAAGAGCGAAGAAGGTGGTATCACCAACATCAAAAACGCTTACGAAATCTCCGGCAAAATGCCCCACCGGAAAGATTTCACTGGCAATTTCAAATCCACCGCGACGAAGCCGGCGTGGCCCGCTCAGGCGGCGTGGCACTTGCAGCGCTTCGAAAACCTCACGATAGAGCGCGTTAACCTCATCCGGCGAAACCGCCGGCAGTGCCTCGGGAGTGGTCGAGGACGCGAGACCCACGACCTCCAGAAACTCAGCTCCCGGCGTTGTCCATGGCTGGTTCTCAATTGCTTGGGGATTGAATACGCTGCTGCTCATAAATTCAGTCTTTAGTAATTAGTACTTAGTAGTTAGCAAAACCAGATAAATTCAGTATTTAGTAATTAGTAATTAGTAGTTAGCAAAACCAAAAACCTGTTCCCTGTTTTTCTCGGTGTCCTGGCGTTTCCTTCGTGTCCTTCGTGGTAAGGTTTTGCTTTTGGTTTTGGTTTTGCTTTTGACTTTGACTTTCCTAATTACTAACTACTAATTACTGTTTTTCCCAACTAACTACTAATTACTAACTACTGTCTTTCTTGCTTTTGATTTCAAATTACCCAATTACCCAATTACTCAATTACTCAATTACTCAATTACTCAATTACCCAATTCTCAGCGAGAACCAGACTGCATGCGGCAAATTGAGAATCTATTACCATCATTGCTCTCATCCAACAAATCGATATCCCGTCCCATGCACCGTCAGAAAAAACCGTGGCTGCTCCGGGTTCGGCTCCAGCTTCTGCCGCAGGCGCACCAGGTGAGCGTCTACCGTCCGGGTGGTGGGATAGCGGTCATACCCCCAAACGTCTTCCAGCAGACGATCACGGCTGAGGATCTCGCCAGAATGAACCACGAAGTACTTCAGCAATTCGAACTCGGTCGCTGAAAACTCAATCTCCTTGCCGGAGCGCGTGACCCGGCACCTTTTCAGATCAACTTCAGCATCGCCAAAGGAGTAGCGGTCCTCCTCTTTAGGAAGCGTGTGGCTGCGCCGCAGCACCGCTTTGACCCGCGCCATCAACTCGCGGATGGAAAACGGCTTGGTCACGTAATCGTCTGCGCCCAGTTCCAGCCCCACCACCTTGTCCACTTCCTGGCCCCGTGCCGTAAGCATGATGATGGGCATGGAGGGCCGCTTGGCTTTGAGCTGCTTGCATACTTCCAGGCCGCTCATCTTGGGCATCATCACATCCAGCAAAACCAGGTCAGGGGAATCGGAGAGCGCGCGCTCCAGACCTTCCGAGCCATCGGCGGCGCTCACCACCTGGTAGCCCTCGAACTCAAAGTTGTCGCGCAGTCCGGCAACCATGTTCGGCTCGTCTTCTACAATCAGGATTTTGGTCATGCCCCCACTCCATGCGGTTCTTCACCGATCGCCTTGGTTCCGCACGCTCCGGCGGCCCGGCTTTCCGGGTCGAGCGGCAGAATGATGCTGAATTTGCTTCCTTTACCGGGTGTGCTCTCCACTGCAACCTCTCCGCCGTGGGCGCGAACAATGTGTTGCACCAGGGAGAGGCCAAGACCGCTGCCTTTGCTCTCGTGATGCAGCGGATCGCACACGCGATAAAACTTATCGAAGATCCGGTTTTGCTCGGCCCGTGGAATGCCGATCCCGTGATCTACCACGTCAAGCTTGATGGACCCGTTCTCACGATAAAGGCTCACGGCCAGATATTTATCGGAAGAGGAGTACTTGATCGCATTGTTCACCAGATTGAGCAGCGAGCGCGCAATGGCCTCGCGGTCCACCTTCACCGGAGGCAGATCGCTGCTGATGCGCTCCTCATAGCGGAAGCCGTTCTGTTCGATCTGGTAGTGATACGAGTCCAGCGTGTCCCGCACCAGCGACGGCAGGTCGGTTTCGCGGAACTCGTATTCCTTCTTGCCTGCCTCAATGCGCGAGAAGTCAAGAATATTGTTGATCAAGGCCGTCAGACGCTCGCTCTCCTTGCGCACAATCCGGTAATACTCGAGCTTCTTGGCCTCAGTGGGTATGCGTCCCAGCTCCAGTGTTTCCGCGTACAGGCGAATCAGAGCCAGGGGCGTCCGTAGCTCATGGGAGACGTTGGAGACAATATCAGATTTGAGCTTGGCCAGTTCCACTGTCTTGGTAACGCCGCGATAAGTAAAGAACAGGCCGGCGATCAGCAGCACAGACAGGCTGCCCAGGATGATGTAGCTGGTGCGCAGAAATTTCTGGGTGATGGCCTCTATGGTTGTGCCCGGATACCGGATGGCCATGACAAGGTTGGGGAAAGCACCCTCTGTTTTGCGCTCGACTTCAGGTTCGCCCCCGTCCCAGCCGCTGGAGGCTGCCAGGGGAGGGCCATCCTTCTGATAGCGGAGCATGACTGCAGCCTGACGGTCCTCCTTGGTGGCGGGGATTTCAGTCATGATGGCGTTGAGTGCGCTGGAGAAGAACTGAGACAGATGCTCCGTATCAAACATGATTCCGCCGATAGCAACGCGGTCTTTTGGGGCCGCCGGAATCGGAAAGAACATCATGGGTACATAAGGCTTGCCATCTCCCGCTGAGGCTTCAGCATAAGAAATGTAGGGCGGCTCCCCATTCTTCTCCGCATTGCGCATCCTCACTAGCATCCCTTCCCCCGCTTCGCCGAACCAAATCCGAAACATGGTAGCGAACCTTTCCCGTCCCGCTTCCGCTTCGGGACTTTGCAGCTCCCGTGCTCCCAGACGAACCACCGTATCTCCGGATTGATCGAAAACAAAGGCGCAGGATGCCCAGGGGTATGCGGCCAGCACCTTGTCCAACTGTTCCGCAACATTTTCGTCCAGCGGTGAGGGGAACTTGAGACGCGCCAGGTCCACCAGTTGGTAAGCTCGCTCCGACAAACGCTTATCGACAATGGCCATCTTTTGCTGGACTTCATTCTGGATGGCGTTTTCCACCGCGTGCCCCTTCTCAATGGAGGTGAGGTGTTCGTAGCCAAACAAAACCAACGCCGCAGCCGGAAGGACTACGAGGCCCAGAGTCAGCATGAGCCTGGTGCGCACATTCCACAGTGGCTTTTTCATCCCTGGCTCCGTTCACTCAGAAAAAGGCGGTTAGCAATCACACAAGAAAGATAGCGAGACGAAGAAAATCTTGTGTCAAACATAAGTAAATCCTCGTAAAAAGTTGTAAAAAACCAGGGGATAGGGGATAGGGCACAGGCCACAAGCCAGGGAGTGCTTTGCATTTGACTTGACATCCGAATGGCCTTGAATTTTCTTTCCGATGCCCCGATGCCCCGATGCCCCGATGCCCCGATCACCGGATCACCGGATCACCGGATCACCCGATCTCCCGATGCCCCTAATTCCGGCGATTCCGGCGATTCTGGCAATACCAAAGCCAAGAGCCAACAGCCAAAAGCCAGTCTTCGCCTTTGCTAACTACTAATTACTAGAGCGTGTTTCAAAAATAGGTTCGGCCTCACACTAGGTACTTATGTATGAGGCAGTTAAGGGTTGAGCTTCTGTCATGAAGAAGCGGCAGAAGCTGTTGAGAGATGAACAGTGGGAAGTGATCGGGCTGTTGCTTCCCC
>DATDGH010000826.1:0-4696 GCA_036522215.1 Candidatus Angelobacter sp.
AGCTTCACCGTGGGTAGTGCTGCATCACCACGTGGGCTCGGGTCGGGAACCGGTGGACAATCTGGAGATCTGCAAGGACTATCGCGGCGCAGAGGAGCAGATTCTGAGAGTGTTGAAGAATTGCTGCAGGAGGGAAACGCCTTCGAGGCCGACGTGGTGGCCGGAGTGGAAGATGCTGGCGCCGATGAGAAGCCGGTTCGAACCCATGAAGTCCCGGAAGACGATGTGCCTGAAGAGTATCTGGACAGAAATAATTAAACTCTCAAGCGGCCGTGCGGCGAGACACGGCGATAGCCCCGCGGACAATCTCCTGTGCTTCCTCTTGAATTCGGTGGAGGTGGTCCGTTCCGCGAAAACTTTCGGCGTAGATTTTGTAAATCTCTTCAGTGCCTGACGGCCGGGCCGCGAACCATCCATCCTTCACTATTACCTTTACCCCGCCCATCGCTGCGCCATTTCCTGGCGCAGTAGTCAGGATCATCTCAATTCGTTCTCCTGCCAGTTCGGAGGTCCGCAAGTGTTCCGGCGAAAGCTTTTCCAGGGCGGCTTTTTCCTCTAAGGTCGCAGGTGCTTCAATCCGCTCATAAACGGGATCGCCCAGTTCGCGCGTGAGCTCCTGATAAAGCTCGCCGGGATCGCGTTGTGACCGGGCCGTGATCTCAGCGGAGAGCAGGGCCGCGATGATTCCATCCTTGTCGGTAGTCCAAACCGTTCCATCCTTTCGCAGAAACGTGGCGCCGGCGCTCTCTTCCCCGCAAAAACCCAACCATCCCTCCAGCAGGCCGGTAACGAACCATTTGAAGCCCACCGGAACTTCGTACAATTTTTTTCCCAGCTTCGCGGCTACACGATCAACGATGCTGCTGCTGACCAGTGTCTTTCCCACGGCGATATCGGGACCCCACTGTTGCCGGTTTGAAAAAAGATGTTGCACACAGACAGCAAGATAGTGATTGGGAGCCAGGAGGCCGGTGCTCTTGGTGACAACGCCGTGGCGGTCGTGGTCTGTATCGCAGGCGAATGCCACGTCAAATTTGTCTTTCAGCCCCACCAGGGACCGCATCGCGTAAGCAGAGGAAGGATCCATACGAATCCTGCCGTCCCCGTCGAGCGCCATAAAACGAAACGCCGGATCCACCACAGGATTCACGACTGTAAGATCGAGCCGGTAGTGCTCGGCGATTCGCTGCCAATAGTGAACTCCGGCGCCGCCCATGGGATCGACGCCCAGCCTCAGCCGTGCGCCGCGAATAGCATCCATATCCAGGACACTCTCCAGATCGCTGACGTACGCAGCAACGTAGTCGTGTTTGTGAGTCGTAGGTGATCTCAACGCTTGATCGAACGACAAGCGATTGACCCCGCGAAGGCCATTGGCCAGATATTCATTTGCCTTCGTCTCAATCCAACTGGTTGTCTCTTTGTCTGCTGGGCCGCCATTCGGCGGGTTGTATTTAAAGCCGCCATCTTCTGGAGGATTGTGGGAAGGCGTGATCACGATTCCATCGGCAAGCCCGGATTTCCTCCTGTGGTTGTAGCGGAGAATCGCGTGCGAAATCGCGGGCGTGGGCGTGTACTCGTCCCCTTCTGCGATCATTACCTCCACTTTGTTGGCCGCAAGAACCTCCAGAGCGCTGGCATAAGCCGGCTCGGAGAGTGCATGGGTATCTTTTCCCAGAAACAAAGGTCCGCGAATTTTTGCCTGCCTGCGATAACCGCAGATAGCTCGTGTGATAGCCAGAATATGCG
Organism: Candidatus Angelobacter sp.; assembly: GCA_036522215.1. GTDB lineage: Bacteria > Acidobacteriota > Terriglobia > Terriglobales > Acidobacteriaceae > Angelobacter. Next base: position 1,750 of record DATDGH010000826.1, read on the forward strand.
CTTCGTTGAAGGTGCAGTGGAGCGCCGAACCGCGATGACCGGAAGTGCCAAAGCGGACACGCTGCTCCGGAACAGCAGCATCAGGATGCAATGTGTAATACGAGGTCAACAGCTTCGGTATGTCTGCCAGGCTAGAAGCCTCCGGAACTGATCCAGCCAAAGGGTGTATCTTCATCGCGATTCCATTATGCCTCTGCCAACGCGCGGTGTACCAGGTGTACTGAAATTGCTCCTTCCCCTACTGCTGAGGCCACGCGTTTAACGTTCCCGGCTCGAACATCACCCACAGCAAATACGCCGGGAAGACTCGTCTCCAGCATCAGAGGAGCTCGCGTAAGCGGCCAGGGGGAAGACGGAAGGGGCACGCCGGCAAGTTCCAGGTCGCGTCCCGTAAGGATAAAACCTTTGTCATCCAGCGCTAGGCAACCGTGCAGCCACTCGGTTCGGGGTGACGCCCCAGCCATAATGAATACATGATGAATCTCATGGTCTGAGGTTTGGCCGGTGACTTTGTCTTTCCAGGTGACGGATTGCAGCTCGGTCTCGCCACAAAGACCCACGATCTCAGTGTTCGTGTGCACCTCGATGGCCGGATTCTCCAGGATCCTCTGGATCAAATAACGCGACATCGTCTCCGCCAGTCCATCCGAACGCACCAGCATATGGACCTTGCGGGCTGTTTGCGATAAGAACACTGCCGCCTGGCCGGCAGAATTTCCGCCGCCTACGACGATCACGTCCTCATTGTTGCAGAATTGCGATTCGATGTAAGTCGCGCCATAGTAAACGCCCTGTCCCTCAAACTTCTTCAGGTTGGCGATTGGCGGCTTGTTGTATTGGGCTCCGGTTGCAATGACGATGGTCTTTGTCGAGAGCACATTGCCATTGTCCAAAACAATTCCGTACGGGCGGTGCTCGCAGTCGAGTTTTACCACGCTGTGCGCCACCATCATCTTTGCCCCGAACTTCTGTGCTTGACTGATGGCGCGGGACGCTAATTCCTGTCCGGAGACTCCAGTTGGAAATCCCAGGTAGTTTTCGATCTTGGAACTGGATCCCGCCTGCCCGCCAGGAGCCTCGGTTTCGATCAGGAGCGCATTCAGCCCTTCTGAAGCGGCATAGACTGCCGCTGCCAGGCCGGAAGGTCCTGCACCCACGATGATCAAGTCACGAATCTCGGTATTGTCGATATTGCTATTCAGTCCCAGGCAGTCTGCCAGTTTCTGAATCGAGGGATTACGCAGAACGTTGCGTTCTTCACAGATCACCACTGGAATCTCCTCCAGCTTGACCTTGAAACGATCCAGAAGCTCTTGCGACATCTTGTCCGCATCCAGGTCGATATAAATATACGGATATGCATTACGACCGAGAAACTCGCGAAGATGGAGCGTAGAGGCGGAGTGGCGCGAGCCCAGAAGGATCATATTGCCCAGGTGGTTGGTGATGAGCGCCAGCCGCCGCAGGATGAATGCCCTCATGATGATCTCACTGAGTTCCGCGTCTCGCGCCACCAGTGAGCGTAAGCCATCTGCGCTGATCTTTAGGAACTCACCCGCTTCCGTTACCCGTCCCAGCACCAGACATCGCTGCCCGGAAATCATGCTGAGTTCACCAGTGAACGAATTGGGACCATGCGTGGTTATCAGTCGCTCACCGGCAAGGGCTGGCTGCACGATCTCCATGCCCCCGGAAAGCAGGACGAAGAACGGCACAGCCATATCGCCGGGTTTAAATAAAATGTCACCCCCTTTGACCTTTCGCGCCTCACCATAAAGGCGCGCCCGGTCAATCTGCGCGGAGGTCAAGATCGGGAAGGTCTGAGTGTTCGCGTCGAGCATGCTTGCTATCGGGTAGGAAGACATAGTTTTCCCCTTCGCTTCTGGTCTGAACAAAAGATGGCGCGGTTTATGCTGCTCCGGCAGTTGGCTGTTGCGCTTTGACCAGCGGCACATTGACCAGGTGCTCGCTCAAAAACCAGACTTGAAGCTCATTTGTGCGAAGCACTTCGCTGACTACCAGATCGTTGGTGCCATCGTCGCCCAGCGTGGACGCGCGACGCGCCAGGACGCGGCTTTGGCGGATGATGACCTGGTGAGCATCCAGCAATCGCGACAATTGGACCGGCGCCTCTTCGCGCCCCCGAGGTGGGCGTTCGATCTGCGTGGTCTCCGCCACATCCGCTGCCATCGCTATGCTCACGCCTCCCAGCAGTTGAATTCGTTCGGCAATCGAATCTACTAACTCAACCTGCTCGTCAAAGTGCTTATCGTAGAGCAGATGGAGTTGGTAGAACGTTGGTCCGGCAACTTGCCAATGCGACTTTTTATACAAATCGCGAAGCGTCATGGTATCGGCCAGCAGTTGATTCAATTGCTCCGTCATCTCCAGGCGTACTGGTTCCTCGAGTTCGAGAGGTAGAAGGTGGTTTACAGTCCCGTAGGGCTGGATTTCCGCCGCACGTTGATGCAGGAAGGGTTGAGCGGTAACTTTTTGTGTGGGTTTTGAATCAATTTGTTTCTTCGCCATTGCGCCTCTCCTTGTGACTCATAGATTGTCTTTGTACAGCTAAGGATTCTTTTTGCTCATTGCGGGCGAGGACGGAATCATGCAGCCACCTGCTCTCTCCTGGCCAAGGCAAAAACCGGCAGTGCGGCAAGCTGTAAGACTGTAGAAAAGGCAATCAGTACGGCAAGGGATCTGTCATAGAGCAAGCCCATGATCGCGCTGCCTGCAAACCAGGACAATCCAAAGCCGGTGTCAAAGACTCCAAATGCGGTGCTGCGCTTTCCCCAAGGAACAACCGCAGCCAGGACCGCCCTGAGACAGGAATCCTGTGCTCCCAATCCTACGCCCCACAGGATCATTCCCAGGAGCTCTGCTCTTGTTCCGCCCAGGAAAACCAGGGGAGCGAAAAATGCCGGAACCCCAAAAGCCACAACCATAA
>DATDGH010000827.1:0-2164 GCA_036522215.1 Candidatus Angelobacter sp.
GTCAGCCATGGATGGGCGCTGAAGATTTCTTCGCAGCTGTACCGCACGGGAAAAATGGAGCGAGCCCCGGGCCGACGCCGGGGTCCCGCCAGCAAGATCACAGCGGAGATTCAGCAGGAGTTGAAAGACTGGATCCAGAAACAAGCCGATCTCACGCTGGCGGAGCTGCAGCTTCGGCTGTAGGAGCGTCGCAAGTTGGAGATCAGCTTGTCGCGCCTATGGACCGTGCTGAAGACCCTCGGTCTGCGACTGAAAAAAAGTCGCTTCACGCTTCCGAGCAAGATACCGAAGCGGCCCGTCGGCAACGCTCAGAGTGGCGCCAGAACTGTCAACAGATCGATGCGGCGAACCTGATTTTCCTGGATGAAAGTGGCGTAACCACGGAAATGACCCGGCGCTGGGGCCGCATCGTTGGCGGCGGGCGCGTACACGACGCTGTGCCCGCCGGGCGCTGGCGCATTCTGACCCTGCTGGGTGCGGTGTCCCCTTCCGGTTGGGTGGCCACCATGACCATCGAAGCGTCCACCGATCGCGATGTGTTCTTGGCCTATTGGGAGCAGGTTCTATGCCCGCACCTGCGGCCCGGCCACTGCGTGGTGATGGATAACCTGCCAGCGCACAGAGTCGCTGGTGTCCGCGAACGGATCGAAGCCACGGGCGCACGACTGCTGTATCTGCCACCTTATTCGCCCGACTTCAATCCGATTGAAAAATGTTGGGCGCAGGTCAAGCAACATCTGCGTGCCGCCAAAGCCCGTTCCCTCTTTACTCTAGAGCATGCCGTTACCACTGCCCTTGGCGCACTCACCTCTGATCAGGCCCGGGCCTACTTCCGGCACTGCGGCTACAATCTACAGTAAATATGAAAATGCTCTAGGTCTTTGACCGCTTGAAGATTTGGTAATAAAACAATTCCAATCTAAAATGTTTTGGTGCATACTTGGGCATGGCGCGTCCAGCCCTACGTATTGAGGTGTCCACTCAGGATCATAAGGAACTGCGGAAATTGGTGAGCGGCGGTGTCCAGCAGGTCCGAGTCATATTGCGTGCGTTGGCCCTGCTACAGTTGGCCAAAGGTGTTGCTGCCCCGCGCGTCGCGGGCATGATCCCGCTAACCGCACAGGCGATCCGCAACATCGGTCGTCGTTACCAGCAAGGCGGGTTGGAGCGGGCACTGTATGAAAAGCAGAGGCCGGGAGCGGCGCAGGTGCTCGACGAAAGCCAGAAACAACGTTTGATTGCAATGGTATGCAGCAGCCCGCCGGAGGGCCGAGCCCGTTGGACGGTGCGCCTGGTGGCGGAAGAAGCCGTCAAACGCAAATTGGTTCCGCGCATAGGAAGAGAAACGGTTCGGATTCTCCTGCTAAGCCACGATCTGAAACCGTGGCGGGAAAAAAATGTGGGTGGTGGCCGATCTGGACGATGACTATATCGCCAAGATGGAAGATGTCTTGGAAGTGTACGAACGGCCGTATGACCCGCAACAACCTGTGATCTGTTTAGATGAGAAGCCGATAACCCTACATGCCGACGTGCGACCAGCGTCGCCGGCGATTCCGGGACGGGAAGCGCGACAGGACAACGAGTATGAGCGCTGCGGGACCGCCAATGTCTTCTGTGCCGTAGAACCCAAGGCGGGGCGCCATTTCACGTTCGCCACGCCGGACCGTTCGGGGTTCGAGTTTGCCCAGGTTGCGGTCACCTTGGCTATGGCGTACCCAGAAGCGAAGACGATCCATTTGGTAATGGATAACCTGAACATCCATCGCCGCAAAGCTCTGGCGGATGTCTTTGGTGCGGAAATGGCCACCGAAGTCTGGGATCGCTTCACTGTCCATTACACGCCGACGCATGGCAGTTGGCTCAATCAGGCGGAGATCGAAATCGGGATCTTCTCGCGACAATGTCTGGGCAAGCGACGCATCCCCAGTTTGAAGATCCTGCGGAAAGAGGCGAAAGCCTGGAGCCGACGCATGAACCGGGATCGCACGAAGATTGCTTGGAAATTCGACCGCAAGGCCGCTCGTCGAAAGTTCGGTTACAAACGCAAATCTTTCATGCGGTCAAAGACCTAGCCCGTGGTCCACAGAGTATTAGCGGACGCCTCCGTTCGACACTGCTGGCGAGCCAGTTGTATCGGAAAGGAAATAAATAAATGCCACAT
>DATDGH010000828.1:0-4145 GCA_036522215.1 Candidatus Angelobacter sp.
AATTTGCCGCAGATTTCCGCGAGATGAATGCAGATTGATAGATATCGAGAATCGGGTCACCGGGTCATCGGGTCATCGGAAAAGCAAAATCCGTCTTGTCGCGAATACGCGCGAATTCAGAACACAGCGAAGAAAGGGCGCTGGAGCGCTAGTATCCGACTTTGTTTCCTGCCTGCTGAAGCATTCCTTCGTGGTTCCTTTCACTGGCGCCTCCAGGCCGCTACCCCGCTACAGCCCTTGTCAATCGCGGCGATTAGGAGAAATGCGCCGCTACGGAGCCGCTACATTCAGAGATAGCGCGACCAGGCATCAGTGAAATCATCGTGGTAATAGGCCTTGATTACCGAGTCGGGGCCGGTGCGCTGATTACGGCTGTAGATGCCAAAGGGACGAAGGAAACGGGCCAGATCGTTGGCCGGCGCTTTGCCCCAGTTGATCCAGGAACGATAGTCGAGGTTCTGCAACCAGGGGAGCAGTTCGGAAGTGGGGATGTAGGGCGGATTGTGTTTATGGTGAAAGGCATCGCGCAAGTCGGCGAGCAATTCCACTCCGTCGGCCAGGGGATCGGGATCAGCCAGGGTGTGAAAGATGGAGTAGACGGCGCTACGAATTCTTTCCGGCCACGGCCCCGCGAGGCGGTCGGCGAGAAAAACCAAGGGCTCAGCGGACTCGCGCTGACGAGGACTCAATTGCTCGGGAATGCGCGGGGCGGTTCCGTGGGCGGCGGTGAGGGCCAAATTTTCGGCGTTTTCCCGGGACCAGCTTTCGAGCCAAGCGCGGAGGGGCTTGATGCTCAGGGAGGTTTCACGCATAGGCTTGACGGTCTCAGAGCGTTTCTTGCGTTGGAGCAGGATGGGGATGCAGCAATCGGCGAGGGGGCGCGGAAGCTGGCGGATACCGGCGAAGGCTTTGGGACAGAAGCCGGTAAATTCGTGCAGGTCGTGAGCTTGGGGTTGATAGAGGTAGCGTCCCCCGGTTCGGGCGCTGGATTTCAGGAGAGAGACTATGGGGTGCTGGGAAGAGCTGCCGAGGGTGAACTCGCGATCGTCGAGAAAAACAGCGGATGGGAGATCCTCGGCGGATGCTTTTTCGGGTGTATCGTCGAATTTGAGGGCAAGCATCCTTTTCATGAACGCATTGGGGGTGGGGCCGCAGGCGAGCCATGATCGGGGCGGGGAGAGCAGGTGGAGGAGTTGCAGGCGGCGGGACTTGCCGCACTGCGGGCCGGGCGACTGGATGTTCAGATAGGGAGTGGTGGGAAAGGCGCGATAGCACCAGACATGAACGATCCAGAGGGCAAGGATGGTGCGTTGTTCGTCAGAGCATGCGAGGTATTCTTCGAGGAACCGGGCAATGGCGACGAGCATCTTCCAGGGTTCCGGGGTGGGGTTGGAAGCGGCTTGAGTTTGGTTATCCATGGTCACCTACTTTCGCTTTATGTTCGCTATGATTATCTCTTGTGCTATAGCTTGTGTCAAGACGCAAAATATTGTGGTATATCTGGTTGATATAAAGCCTCTTCGCAGCGGGGGCACCTCCACTTTTTCAAAGGGTTAACTTAAGCTTGTTTGATTGGAGGCCTGCAACTTCACAGAAGAGCGTTTTCGGGGACTCGGGCCAACTTAATACCGGGCCCATTGGCTTGGGCCCAGTGGGTCAGGGCCATTTGTCGTCGGCACCGTCTCAAGTCCCGGTTTGTCCATGCCCATAACCAGAATGTTCAAGGTCCCACGTAATCACTTTTCTTGAAATTATCACCTTTATATGCGACGCGCGGATGACCAAAGATTTCAGCGCGTTCTATCCGCATTCTTAGGAATACGGGTCAAACACTTGCACTTTAACCACGCTAATCTGGGATTATCATTATATGTATTAGGGAAAAACAATGAAGGTCTTAGACTTTAGCGAACTCCATCGGGAACTCACGGCGGAATTCACGGAGCAGTACGTGAAGTCTAAAGAAGCGGGTTGGCGTTCCTGGCCCCACCTTTACTATAGCGCGCGTGCTCCTGCAGTTGCCGCTTGCGTGGCCAACCTTCCCGGCAGCAAGCTGGCGCTCGCCACAGACGAGCCAGCGGGGCTGACGGAGCAAATTCGAAAGTTCCTCCTCTTCACCGATCATGTGATCATCCGGCACAAGAGTCTGTTGCCGCTACAAGCACGGTTTATGTTGATGGGTGATGTTCCGCTTGATTTTGCGGGATTTCATCAATTGCCGTTCATTGAGCGAAATTTGAGCGAACTGAACAAGATTTCCGTTTTACCTCACTTCAGCAGCGTGACCGAAGAAATTCCCAAGTTTCTCGACTGGGTAATTGAAGAGGGCAAGCCTTGGGTCGAACATGGGTTAGTAACGTATGCCCCTGTCCTGCCTGTTGAGGACGTTGAGATTGCCTGCGCTGAGAAGGGTATGAATTTGAATGATGCCCTACGAAAAGCACATATTCTCCCCCTTGCTTCCGAACGGCTGAACGAGAAAACGGCGGCTGCGCTTCAGCTGCTGGAGATTCCATATCTAGCGAATGTCGACCCAGAGACCCTACTCAAGGTACGAAGGGACAACCGGCCGGCCCTCGACAATTTCCGATCAACCCTACTCAGAGCGTTCGATGAAGTTGACAATCAGGTTGGATCGGTGGCCTTTGAGAGAGAAGTAAAGATTATTTTCCAAGATATAGTTGCCAAAGGCCTTCGAGAAGTTGAGACCGGGTTGAAAGAGGCGGCCAAAATGAGAGCGTTAAAGCAAAGGACGGTGTTTGCCACGACCTGCCTCATTGGTTTGTCCTTCTGGTCAGGGGCGCCGAGTTTTGTCGTTGCAGGTAGTCTCGCCAAACCTATTTGGGATTTCGCGAGTGCTCTTCTTGCCCACCATGAGGAGCTGGCGAATATCCGGCAGAAGCCTATGTACATTCTGGCTGCTATGAAGAGGAAGATGTGATACGCCACAGATGAGTTTGGCGGTTCGTTTGCTCCAGCAGAACTCATGTAATCTTGTGAAAGCGCCCGGTCCCATGTCTCATTTTGGGGGCGCAGTCCAGCTTTGACAGCTACAAAATCGCCTACAATCCGATTCCTATTTGAGTAAACCTTAACCCTTGTCCGGCGTTCGATCCAGCCCTTCTCTGGGAGGTTAGCAGCTTGGACTGAAACTTTATAATGATGTGCATATCGCTGGTGGACATGAGAAGAACCCTCGACCGAATTGTCGAAAACCTGCGAACAGCGCGAGAACGTGGAAAAAAGTGTTCGTTGTTGGTCGGCGCAGGATGTTCCGCAGCGGCTGGAATTCCCACGGCTCACGGCTTTGTCGATGAGATTCGCAGAAAATACCCTGAAGCGTTTACAGCCGCAGAGGTGAAAACGTACGCCAAATGCATGGCCCAACTCTCCGTTTCGGAAAGGCGGGATCTAATCGCAAAATACGTCGATTCGGCAAAGATTAACTGGGCACATATCTGCATAGCCCAGCTCATGAAATACGGTTATGTCGATAGGGTCCTGACAACAAACTTCGATCCGCTAGTCGTTCGCGGCTGTGCCCTCCTCGACCTGTTTCCGGCCGTATACGACTTTGCGACGTCTCAGATATATAAATCTGCTGATGTTCCGGAACATGCTGTTATTTATCTACACGGTCAACGTACGGGTTTCGTTCTGTTGAACACGGAAGAAGAATGTGCGAATCACTCTAAGCTCCTCGCACCGGTCTTTGAGGATGCAGGGCGCGGCCGCATTTGGCTAGTCGTCGGATATAGCGGGGAGAATGACCCCGTTTTCGATCATCTTGCGAGAGTCGAACGGTTTGACAACAACCTCTATTGGGTGGGGCATCGGGATTGCGAACCTCCGCCGCATGTCAGAGACCGTCTGCTAGTTCGTGGAAAGGATGCCTACTGGGTTGGTGGTTATGATGCAGACCCGTTTTTTGTCGCGCTGACCCACCGACTTGGATGCTTTCCGCCAGATTTTGTACGCGACCCTTTCACTTACCTGGACGGAATACTCGGCAAGATTTCTGACTATGTTCTGCCGGATGAGGGAGTTCAGTTTCAGGTAATTGACAAGGCGCGCGCATTAATTCAGATCGCAATCAAGCAGTCAAGGTCTAACGCAGTCGAACCACTATCCAAATTGCTGGAAGC
>DATDGH010000829.1:0-4659 GCA_036522215.1 Candidatus Angelobacter sp.
GTCATCGAGTTCGTCGTGGCCGGCGAGGGTCAGATTGTCTCCGGTGATCTGTATCGCGCACTGGTCCACAACCAGGCCCAGCTCACCTACAACGGTGTCGGGCCATGGCTGGAAGGCAAGTCCCCTGCTCCACCCAAAGTCGCAGCCTCTGCCGGCCTTCAGGCCCAGCTCAAATTGCAGGATGAGATTGCCCAGAACCTCAAGAATGCGCGCTTTCGCCACGGTGCCCTCAATATTGAGAATACTGAGGCGCATCCGGTCATGCTCAATGAGCAGGTAGTGGAGATTGAAAAGCAGGAAAAGAATCGTGCGACCGAATTGATCGAAGATTTCATGATTGCTGCCAATGAGACCGTGGCCCGAACGCTGGATCAGAAAAATGTTGCTTCCATTCGCCGCGTGGTCAAGACGCCTGAACGCTGGGACCGCATCGTGGAATTGGCCGGCAAACAGGGCGGACAGCTTCCCGCGCAGCCGGACTCCAAGGCGCTGAATGACTTTCTTACCCGGCGCAAGGCCGCTGATCCTGACCATTTTGCCGATCTGTCGCTGGCCGTGGTTAAACTCATGGGACCGGGAGAATATGTTCTTCAGCGCCCCGGAGATACCGGGCAGGGACACTTTGGTTTGGCAGTGCAGAATTACACTCACTCCACCGCGCCCAACCGCCGCTTTGCCGACTTGCTTACGCAACGGCTCATCAAAACCATGCTCGCCAACCAAAAATCGCCTTACTCGGAAGAGGAACTCACAACCATAGCCGGCAACTGCACCGTAAAAGAGAATGCCGCCCGCAAAGTGGAACGCCAGGTGTCCAAGGTTCTGGCGGCAATCGCCATGACCCGCAGAATAGGTGAGGTATTCGACGCCATCGTGACCGGTGTTACGCCCCACGGCGTCTTTGTCCGCGTGCTCACGCCGCATGTGGAAGGACTGCTCGTGCACGGCCAGCAAGGGCTGGACGTAGGCGACAAAATACGCGCCAGGCTGGTCAGCGCCGATGTCCACCGCGGCTACATCGACTTTGCCCGCGCATAAAAAGCAAATTGGGAGCGGAGCGGTCTGGGGCGCCCCGCCTCGGATGGGCCGCAAGCTTTCAGATCACGGCGATCACCCGGGGTCCCCGACGCACGCTGGTTTTTGTTTTTGCGTGTGGCGGGGTGGAGGTCACCCGATCACGCGCGATCGCCCGATTCTCGACCCGTCTACACTTCCTTGTTCGAAATCACAGATAGTCCGCTCCATGCCGGTGGCAGGGAAGGGAACTATTGACTTTCCCGCCATATGGAAGTATGTTCACTTAAGCCCTTAAGACTTCGAATTACCATGACTACCCGACGTGCCAAGGTGCTTCCGACCCGATCTGAATTGCGCATTTTGAATGCGTTATGGGATATGGGCCAGGGCACGGTTGAAGATGTCACCCGGCACCACAGCTTTTCTCAGCGCCCCAATTACAAGACTACCCAGACGTTGCTGCGCATCATGGAACAGAAAGGACTGGTGCGTCATCTGGTCCGGGGCCGGGGATTTTTGTTTGAACCTTGCGTAAGCCGCGAGGATGTGGGCAAAGTCTCTGTCCGGCGTCTGCTGGAGCAGAACTTTGGCGGATCGCCAGCAGAGTTGCTGGTCAACCTGCTCGAATCCAAACCGGTGGCGGAAGATGAACTGGAAGAGCTTGAATCCCTGATCCGCAAGTATCGCTTACAGAAGCGTGATTCCCGGTAGTAGGTCAAAGATCGTTAGTCATTTCAAACGAAACCGTCCCTATCGACGGAAAAGGGTCGTAAAATAACCTGTATGTCCCCCGACGCCTGGCTTGGCCTCGCTGCCCTGTTCATCAGTTATTTCCTGAAAGTTGCTGTGGCTTGCCTCCTGTGTTGGATTTTAGCCGCGCTGCTCAAAGCGCCCCGGCAAAGGTTCATCATCTGGCTGGGATTTGTAGTCGGTGCAGTCATCTACTGGCTTTATGCCGTCGGCACTTTTTCCGCGTCGACGCTTGCCGTCATCGATAGCGCCGGCAGCGGCGGCGCGACCCTGCATTCTGTCTCAACTCCTCGCCAATTTCTGGTTCCAGCAAGATTTCAAGGTACAACTTTGATTTTGGGCCGCATTCTCGGCGGCGTCTACATTCTGGGAATGCTAGTGCTGGCCACGATAGGAATGTGGCGGCGAATCAGGCTGCGCCTCCTGCTGCGGCAGGGAACTGCGCCTTCCGCCGGCCTGCAGCATCTGTTTGCCGGGATGTGCCGCTATTTCGGAATACGGCATTGTGAGCTGGTAGTTCTTTCACACGTGAACTCACCGGCAACTGTCTACTGGTGGCGTCCTCGCATTGTGTTGCCCCGGATGTGTGAGGACCTGGGCGAGAGCCATCTCATCACAGACGTTCTGTCCCATGAACTGGCCCACGTGGCTCGCCGCGACTATCTGTGGGCCGCCATCAGCGACGTGGTCTGCGGCTTGTTGTTTTTTCATCCGGGAATATGGCAAGCCAGAAAGCAGATGCGCATCCATCGCGAGATGGCTTGTGATCTGGCTGTGGTTGCGGCCAGGCCCGAGCATCGCGCGGATTATGCCCAGACGCTGACCCATGTCGCCCGCCTGTGCCTGCCGCGCAAATATCCGGTGATCGGCATTGATTTTGCGGCGGCGCCCTCGTTGCTGCGACATCGCGTGGAGGCAATTCTGGAAGAGTCGGAAAAAGCCTCTCCGGCCAAAAACTTTTATCGCGCTCTCGCTGCTGCGGTATTGGTCGGTGCCTATGCATTCGCGTGTTCGGCCATGGCCGTGGCCATAGCGTTCATGCCTTCAGGCCGGCCGCGAACTATGGCAGTAACAGCGGCGCCGAACTCACCTGTAGCCTCACCGTCAGCCCACAAAACCAGGCGGCCGCGCATTCAGCCTGAAGGACAACAATTCATAACTGAGTCTCCTGCTTACCGTCTGCCGTCTTCTTCTGAATCCTCGGCTTACACCACGCAGGCGTCTGCCATTCCTGCGGAGCATATCGTCGATTCGACCACTTCATTTGGTCCGCTCTCCACGTTTCCTGATCGCAAACGCGATCCGGCCTCTGTGGGCAGAACGGTGGAATCCGTCATCGTCTCTACCGTGGGCACCGTTCTCGGCAACGGCGGTAGTGACAAGGATGATCGCAGCAGCAACAAGCGAAAATAGGCCCATATCAACAACCAGGGCTGTAAACTGCCCGCAGACGAATCGCCGGGCAGGTTTGCCCTTTCTCAATGTTTGCGACGCCGGGAGAAATGCCACCGCCAGATGATCCTTACTTTCCTTGGGACCGCTGCTGCGAACGCCTTTCCGGAGGCTTTTTGTAAGTGCCGAAACTGCGCACAGGCGCGAATTCTGGGTGGCCCGAGCCTGCGGAAACGATCTGCTGCATTGATCAACCACGACTTATTGATCGATCTTGGGCCCGACATTATGTCTGCCTCCCACATGCACCACTGTTCCTTGGCGGACGTACGATATTGCCTGCAAACCCATCCCCACGCCGATCATCTGGACTTGTCGCATCTCCTCTCTCGCAGCCCGGAGTACGGTGTGGCCGGTGCGCCGGTCTTGAATTTTTATGCCTCCCGCGAAACCTCGGAGCGGGCAGCAGAGACATTTAACAGAGACCTTGCCCATTACAGTCTCTTGTCTCCTGAGGCGGAGAAGTACCTCAATTTCAAGATGCACCAGATCCAGCCCTTGGAGCCCTTTTCAGTCGGCCCTTATTCAGTCATGGCTTTTCCCGCCAACCACGCGCCCGGGATGGGAGCGATGCTCTATTCGATTGCGGCCGCAGGTCGCGCCATTTTCTACGGTACGGATACAGCGACCTTGCCTGAACCAACCTGGGAGGCCTTTCGCCGGCACAACATGCGCTTTGATGCTGTAATCCTGGATCATACGTACGGTCCCGAACAGCGTGGCGATGACCATCTCAGTGCCCATCAAGTTATGGAGCATGCCGAACGATTGCGCGTTCAAGGTGTGCTGGCGTCGAATGCTCGCGTCTTTGCCACACATATCGCTCATGAAGGTAATCCGGCCCACCCCGACCTGGCTGCCTTCGCAAAACAACATGGCTATGAAGTGGCATACGATGGATTGGTTCTCACCATCTAAGCGCCTTCGCGCGAAACCTTTTGGTCGCCACACTGCATGTGTCGATCGGGATTACTTTAGCTCCTCTCTCGTTCTGGAGCCGCCACACCCCACCAGCAGTACGATCCGGACTTTGGAAAGGGAGCGAGGTAGCCTGCGTCCATCCGTTCGATCTTGAGGCCGCCTTTGCTGATGAGAGAGGGAATGTCGCGTGTTACGTGGCAGCCTTCGAACGCCCAGCGGAAAAGTGGTTCGGATCGCTCCTGCCAGCGTCGTACCCGGGGATCGGGCGACAGACCGTGCTCGAAGAAGATGAGCTTGCCGCCCGGCTTCAGGACCCGTCCTATACCCTGAATGGCTTCCACCACACCGGGAATCGTGCACAGGGTAAAGGTGCTCACAACCGTATCCACACTCGCGTCCGCCAAAGGAATGCGCTCTCCGGGCAGATCGAGAAACTCGATATTCACCTGCGTCCTCTGCCTTTGCTCGGCTGCCCGCCGAAGCATCCCCGGGTTGGGTTCGAGTGCATAGACCCTGTCT
>DATDGH010000830.1:0-2959 GCA_036522215.1 Candidatus Angelobacter sp.
CCTTTAGCGCTCTCGATCAGTGCTTCCAGTTTGATCCGGCCCGGCGGCAGATCTTTGCTCTCTTCGATCTCCGTGAGCAACCCGTCGGCAAACTGCACGTCCGCAGCTTCGTGGACTTTGGGTAGGACGAGCACGTCAATATTGGCCCCCGCAGCCTCCACCACTTCCATTACGTCGCGGTAAAAGGATTTTGTGTGAACGCCGTTGGTGCGCAAGGCACGAACTTTGCTTTTGAAATCCAGAGTCTGGAAGGCTTCGATGACAGTTTTGCGAGCTGCTTCTTTCTGCGCAAGGGCGCAACCGTCTTCAAGGTCAAAGACGACCTCGTCGGCCGCACTGGCTGCTGCCTTGGCCATCATTTTCACGGAATGCGCGGGACACGCAAGCTCACTCCGGCGGACAGCGAAATCAGCGGTGGCCAGGTATGGGGCGTGATTGGAGCTTGGCATCTAATTTTGCCATCACGGAAACCATCAATGATATTGACAATTACGTTCTTAGTACAGCTATGCTAAACTCCATCCACATTTCACCCCCGATCCAGCGTGCGAGCGGAACAAAGTAATTTTCTTGACCCTCAGTGAAGCTTTCACGCCCTGGCCGCGCGATCATTTTGCTTGGAGATTGATCCATGAGGCGTTCGCAAAGGTATCTGATGATCTTACCTCTGGCCCTGATGCTCCTTTTGTGTGCGAGCCAGGGACAAGAAAACACTTACGCATTAAAAGGTACGCTGGTCACGCCAACTGAAGTCATTGAAAACGGTACCATCCTGATTGTCGGACAAAAGATCAAGGCGCTGGGCAGCGACCTGACTTTGCCCGCGGGAACAAAAGTGATCGAAACAGGTGGATTTATTTATCCCGGCCTGATTGATCTTCATAATCATTTGACCTGGAATCTGCTGCCGCGCTGGAAGCCCGGCCAGCTTTTTTCCACTCGCTATGAGTGGCAGCAATCGCAGATGTACAAACTCATGCTCACTACCCCAGAGGCAAAGATCATGGATGCCGGTCTGGATTGCGATGCCAACCGCTACGGCGAGATCAAAGCCATTGTGGGAGGGGCAACCGCAGTGACCGGCAGCCTGAATCCCCGGGGAGATCCCAGGAAAATCAAGTGCCTGGCAGGAATGGCGCGTAATCTGGATTTCTCCTCCGGTCTCTATACCGGCGGGGCTTCAGAAAAACTTCGCTACGAGATTTTTCCTCTGCAGCTCTCCTTCTCTGACGCCGCAACCATCCGCGATCAACTGGCGAAACATGTCCTGTCTGCATTCATCGTGCATTTAAGCGAAGGCAAGTCGGACGACGCCAATGCAGCCAGAGAGTATGCGATGTTTAAAGCCCGGGGATTCCTGGTTGCCGGGACGTCAATCATTCATGGTGTTGCCTTGCATCAGGCGGAATTCCAAGAGATGAAGAAAGCGGGTGTCGGCTTAATCTGGTCTCCACGAAGTAATTTTGAGCTCTATGAAGAAACCACGGATGTCGCTGCCGCCAGGCAGGCGGGCCTCACGATCGCGATAGCGCCCGACTGGAGCCCTTCCGGCAGCGACGGAATGTTGCAGGAGCTGAAGTATGCCTCCACCTGGAACCAGGGTCAGAGGCCCACGCCTTTCAGCGATTCGGAGCTGGTGCAAATGGCCACCATCAACGCTGCCACGCTCGCTGGGCTCAGCGATAAAATTGGCAGGCTTACCCCGGATCATTTCGCGGACTTATTGGTCCTGAAAAAGAAAAATGAAAAGAGTGATGCCTTCAGGTCTCTGCTTCAGGCAAATGTCACCGACGTAGAACTCGTGATCATTGATGGAATCCCAGCCTATGGCAAACCGGACGTCATCAGGAAAATTGTCCCTCACGTCCAACTGGATCTGATCACGTTATGCGGGGTCTCCAAAGGGCTCAACTTCGAGAGTGAGCGTATCGTACAAGGGACAACTCCTGAGCCATGGGGCAACACTACTGACGCCCTGGCCCAGATACTGGGAAACTGGGGGCTGCCTCTGTCGCCACTGGCAGAGTGCATTCAATAGGGAGGTTGCAGGGGATTAATCTACTTTCGCGTGGAGGAAACAGATTCTCTTTGTGTGCTGAATGACTTCTTCTCGGGTCATCGCTGAATCCGCTAGAATACTAGGTTTTGATCAACCGGGGATTATAGTCGCTCTGAGAGAAGGCAGCGAAAGGTTTGGCTTTTGATCTTCAATTACTCAATTACCAAATTCTCCGAGGGGACCACACTGCCTGCGTAACAAAGGAAGCAAAATTAGCGAAATGATCGGCACAGGAAACTAGTGCGTTACGGCTTTGTTATTGACCAGGATCGATGTATTGGGTGTCACGCCTGTACCGTGGCCTGCAAAGAGGAGCACCAGGTGCCGCTGGGCGTCTTTCGCACCTGGGTCAAGTACATCGAGAAAGGCGAATTTCCTCACACCAGCCGCCACTTCGGCGTGATGCGATGTAACCACTGTGACTCTGCTCCCTGCATCACCATTTGCCCCACCAAAGCCCTCTATCGCCGTTCGGATGGAATCGTAGATTTTGATAATCAGCGCTGCATTGGCTGCAAAAGCTGCATGCAGGCCTGCCCTTACGACGCGCTCTATATCGATCCCAATACCAACACCGCCGCCAAATGCAATTTCTGCGCGCATCGCGTGGAAGTGAACCTGGAGCCGGCATGCGTGATCGTCTGTCCCACGCAAGCGATCATTGCCGGAGACCTGGACGATCCTGCCAGCAAAGCCAGCCGCATCGTGGCCACGGAAAAGGTCTCCGTGCGCAAGCCGCACAAGGGGACTGAACCGAAGCTTTATTACAAAGGCATTGAAGGCGATCTCCTGGAGCCCACGCGCCTCTCGCGCCAGAACACCTATGTTTTTGCCGACCAGCGTGACAACCGCGCCACGGGAAAAAGTTTTGATCCCGCGCTCACGCGCGAAGTCTACGAT
>DATDGH010000831.1:0-4134 GCA_036522215.1 Candidatus Angelobacter sp.
GATTGCGCGAGAAAGCCGCCCAAGGGCTGTATCCGGGTAAAGCTCCCTTTGGCTACCAGAACAACAAAGAAACTCACAACATCGAACCGCACCCGGAGAACGGCCCGGTCATTCACAGAATGTTCCAGCTTTATGCCACCGGCCAACACTCATTAGCCGAGATTCGCAAGATCATCAAGACCGAAACCGGCAGGATGTGGCCCAAAAGCCATCTGGAACGCATGTTAAAAAATCCGCTCTATTGCGGCCTTTTTGTTTGGAACGATAAGACCCACCAGGGCAAGTATACGCCGCTGGTTTCCGCCCAACTCTTTGAGCAAGTGCAGAATGTTTTTCGCAGCCACAATCGCACACAATGGCGCAAGCATGACTTTGCTTTTACTGGATTACTCCATTGCGCTTTTGATGATTGCATGGTGACCGCTGAAATCCAGAAACAGAAATACATCTATTACCATTGCACGCGCTACAAGGGAAAATGCGCCTTGCCGTTCATGCGTGAAGAGGAAGTCAGCCGCAATCTAGGACAAATCTTGCAGGATATTTATATCCCTGATGACGTGTTGGCCCAACTGCAAGCCAGCCTCACCGAAGACCAGCACCGCGCACAATCGGCCAAGAAAGAGCAACGCGAAAAGCTACAGGCCCGGCTTAACTCAGTCCGCAAGCGCATTGACCAAGCCTATATGGACAAACTAGACGGCATGATCTCAGCCGAATTCTGGCAACGCATGACGGCGGAATGGCAGATGGAGGAACAGCAGATACTTTTGGCTCTGCAAGGGTTGGAACAGGCCAGCGCAGATACTTTTTTGAACGCAAAAAAGACTCTCGAACTCGCTAACCGTGCCTATTCTCTATATGTTACGCAGAAACCAGTAGAACAGGCCAAACTGCTGAAAATGGTACTTTCGAACTGCAAGACCGATGGCGTAAGTCTTTTTCCTTCATATAGAAAGCCCTTTGACCTGATCTTTGAAAAGGCAAAAACGAAGGAATGGCGGAGAGAGAGGGATTCGAACCCCCGATACCCGTTAAGGTATACACGCTTTCCAAGCGTGCGCCTTCAGCCACTCGGCCATCTCTCCGGCGCTCAACTTGAGATTCTTTGATTATATCGAAAGCCAGGATCTGGCCATGTCGAAGATGGATCTAAGGTTTTGGATGCACGTCGGCGGACTGAGTGCTGATTGCTAACATGTTGCTTATCCCGCGTGCGCCATCACGCGCTCGAACTGGTACTCGTCAATCACCGCAGCCACGGCCCGCTTGCCATTTTCTTCGCCGCAGCGCACGACGCGCCCTGTGCAGTTGACCAATACGTCTGTAACTGCGCCTACCACGGCCGCCGGCAGCACGATGCGGAAACGGATGACCGTTCCTACGGGCATCTCGCTGTTCATGTGGAATAGGACACCGCCGGCCGAGATGTCAGCTGTCTCGGCAAAATGCTCGCGGGAATCACTGGTGCGGATAGTAATGGGAAGTCTTAATGGAAACCTGACTGCACTTCTCAGATCAATCACCCCTCACCTCTAGCATGCTTATACACCTGCTCCGGAAGCGCACAAAGTTACTTTGGTATGCTCAAATGGGACACTGAGCTAACGAGTAGCCGTTAGAACTTAGTTACTTCGGTGAAATTGAAGTCGCGCACCTTCATGGCCGGGACCACCATATCAAAAGATTCCTCACCGCTGGCTCGCACCGGCCTCCCCATGGCCTCCACGCTGGAAAGCATCTCAATCAGGCTCTGATTGAAGCGGAAATTGCGGAGGCCGTGCTTGATCTTTCCCCCCTCGATCAGGAACGTCCCATCCCGCGTCATTCCGGTAAGGATCTTCTCATAAGGATCCACTTCGCGGATGTACCATAGCCGGGTAATCAGGATGCCGCGCTCGCATCCGGCGATCATCTGCTCGGTCGTCTGCTCGCCACCTGCAGTGATGAAAACAATGTTCGCGGGCGCCTCTCCTATCTCGTTGGGAAGCGGAAAGCCGTGGCCGGTCGGCTGGATGGGACCTACTTTGCCGGCAAATTCAGACTGCTTCATCTTGGCCGCAGTGCCGCGAGCGTAAACCAGGCTCTTCACCACCCCTTTTTCCACCAATGTAGCTGGCTTGCGCCCGACGCCCTCTCCGTCAAACGGCGGGCCCGACTGCAGAGGATGGTAAACGTCGTCCACGATCGTAATGTTTTCTCCAAACAGTTTGGTCCCAATCCGGTTGTTCAGAAATGAACGCTGGTCCAGGATGGCCATCCCACCAAAGTCCCAGAACATGAAGCCCACCAGGTCGAGCACTGCCGCCGGCTCCAGTACTACCGTGTATTTTCCCGGTGGCAACTCCTGCGGAGAGCGAGACTCTCGTGCCTTTTGAGCGGCGATTTCCGCCAGTCGTACATGCTTCAGGTCAGCTACATTGGGTGAGTTGAATTTCTGCCAGCCGGAAGAATCGTCTGCCAGCATCGTGATGGAAGCCTCGGCAGAGGTCCGCCCGTGAAAAGTAGAAAGACCCTTGGAATTGACGACGGCGTCGGCAGTTTCGGCGCTGGAATAAATTCCGGCCGTAGTCAATCCATTCTTTTTGGCGATGGAGACGATTTCACTTACCGCCTCAGCCCGATGTGCGGGCGTAATCGCGGCCGTTTGTTCAAACCAGCGATTAGGCGCCGCCTTTTCCACCTTTCCTTCCTCTGCGGAGGCCAGCGGTAATAGATCTGGGTTCGGCTCCTGCACCTTGGCAATGCTCTCTGCCGACTCGACGGCCCGCTTCAGGCTCTCATCATCAAAGCGGTTGGTCGTCGCGCGCGCAGTCTTCCCCTCAAAAGCCACGCGAATGGAAGCAATCTCGTTAACCTCCGCCACATTCTGGTGAATGGTATTGTTGGCAAAACGAGTGAGAGAGTAGTTCGTGGCAGCGAAAATGACCTCCAGCTCTTCGCTGGACGAAAATTTCTTCACCCGATCAAAGATTTGGTGCGCTTTCGTTTCGTTGAGCATTCGGTCCTCAAACAACTAGCAAATGGCAATTGGCAATTAGCAAACCTATCTTGTGCTCCGATCGGAAGCCACCTTCCGGGTGAGAGCAACTAACATTCGTTTCAATTCCAAGAGTTGCTCTTGAGCTGATTGGTAGTGCGCGTCTGAAATGTATCCAAGATCTCTTGCTAGTAAGAGGTGATATTCCAGTTCATTCGCGGAGCCACACGCGATTTGAAGAAATCGGTGCAGCTCAGTATTCCCAAGCCGTCCACAACCCTCAGAGATGTTGGCTGGAATCGAAGCACCACACCGTCGAATTTGAGAAGTTAGTCCAAACAGTTCTGACTTTGGAAAGTCAGTAGTCAGTCTGTAACAAGCAAGTGTCATTTCGTGAGCCTTTCCCCAAACCTTAAGCTCGCGGAAATCTTTCATGTTCATTCCTTTGGCTAATTGCCATTTGCCAATTGCCAATTGCTGAATGCTAATTGCCCTTATACGCCGTTCCCACCTTCACGTCTCTGAACCTCGCCGGTGCGGCGCCATGGCCGGTTCCCATCGTCTGCATCGGCTGGCCTTTCCCACAATTCGGAGTACCCCACAGTGTCCACTGGTCGCGCGAGCAGATCGCGTCCATGGAGTTCCAGAATTCTGTAGTAATGCCGGAATAGGAAGGGTTCTTGAGCATGCGGCCGAGCTTGCCGCCTTTAATCTCCCAGCCAATTTCGCAACCGAACTGAAAGTTATACCGCTTGTCATCAATCGACCATGACCGGTTGGTCTCCATGAAAATGCCATCATCAGTGCCAGCCAGGAGTTGATCAAAGGTAAGCGGCTTTTCTCCCGGCAAAATGCTGATGTTGGTCATGCGGATTAAAGGAATACGGTTCCAGCCTTCAGCGCGCATCGTGCCATTGGAACGATTTTCTCCGATCGTATGCGCCGTCTCCCGGGAAGAGATATATCCAGTGAAGAGTCCATGAGTGATAATCGGCGTGCACTGGGCCTGTACTCCTTCGTCGTCGTAAGCGAAGGTGCCCAGTCCTGGGCCATGGTTTTCCGTGGCATCGGCGACTACATTCACAATCTCACTGCCATATTGCAGTTTGCGCAGCTTGTCCAGAGTCAGGAACGAAGTTCCGGCAAAATTGGCC
>DATDGH010000832.1:0-10598 GCA_036522215.1 Candidatus Angelobacter sp.
GATCAACGGCCAGATGGCGGACGCCTATTACTTCTGTGTTGGCGGCAGCGTAGGCGAGCATGCCGGCTTTGGCCGGCCTATTGGATTTCGCTGCGCGGCGGAAGAGACGCCTGAAGCCATCGAGCGGCTGCTGCGACAGTATCTGATCGAGCGCTGGCCGGGGGAGAACCTGCGGCAGTTTTTTGCCCGCCACTCGGATAGCGAGTTGCGAAAGTTCCTGGCCGGAGAGCAGGTTGAAGCGGTGTTGCGTGATCCCTCACCCGGGCGGCCGGCACATGAGTTGGAGGCATGAAGCCCTCTCGGTGTGCTCTGGGGCCTTTGTGCTGAAGCTTTTGCTTTGCTTTTGCTTTTGGTTTGCTTTTGCTTTTGGTTTTGCTTTTGGTTTTTTCTAATTACTAACTACTAATTACTAATTACTGACTTTATGGCGCTATATCCAATTTTCTTAAAACTCGAAGGCCGGAAAGTTTTGATCGTCGGCGGGGGAAACGTTGCCGAAGAAAAAATTTATGCTGTGCTTCGTTCCGCCACGGATGTCACGGTGGTTGCGCCTCAGCTCACGGACCGGATTCGCGGATGGGTTGACACCGGGCTACTGCGGCACCTGGCACAAGAGTATCGCCCGGGCATGGCGCGCGAATACTTCCTGGTGATCGCCTGCACCGATTCGGACATAGTGAACCGCTCTGTCTACGCTGAAGCCCAGCAGGCCGGAGTGCTGTGCAATGCCGTCGACGATCCCGGCTATTGCGACTTTTACGCGCCTGCGGTGGTCCATCGCGGAGATTTTCAAATCGCCATCTCCACCGGCGGACACAGCCCGGCGCTGGCGCAGCGCGTGCGCAAACGCCTGGAACAGCAGTACGGCTCGGAATATGAATCGTGGATTGGCTGGCTGGGGCGCATGCGCGAAGGCATCATCCAGGCCCTGCCTCGCAGCCAGAGAAGAAAAGAACTCCTGCACCTGCTTGCCGAAACACGAGACTCGGCGAGAAGATAGCAGGGACGGCACCAGCGGCCGAGAAAGAAGGAGGAAGCATGACGCCAAATTGGGAAACAAAAGAGAATGAACTGGCAGCACGGCTGAGAGAAGTCTTGAAAGAGCATCAGCGCGACGGCCTGAGCATGATTGGCGGCGTAGATAAACTCGTCAACAGCCTGGTCCACGCGGTCCATGAGTGGATTGACGAAGAAGAGCAAGCCGCGCAGAAGAAGAGTGCGTAAAGCATGACGGGAAAAGTCCATATCGTCGGTGCAGGACCGGGAGCAGCCGACCTGCTCACGGTGAAGGCCGCATCCCTGCTGCGCACAGCCGAGGTGGTCCTGCACGACGATCTGGTGCCGCGTGAGATCCTGGAGCTGATAGCACCGTCGGCCGAAGTGACTAACGTGGGCAAGCGTTGCGGCCGGCACAGCACCAGCCAGCAGCAGATCAACGCGCTGATGGTCGAGTGTGCCCGGCATTACAGCCGCATCGTCCGGCTGAAGTCAGGTGATCCGGCCATCTTTGGCCGCCTGGGAGAAGAGCTGGATGCTCTGCGCGAGGCCGGCATCGCCTTTGAGATCGTGCCCGGCATCACAGCGGCCATGGCGGCGGCCGCGGCCGCTAGCTTCACCCTCACGGACCGGCGCGCCGCATCGGCGCTGATCATGCTGACCGCGCACAATTGCCGCGGCCAGTCGCTTTCACGGATGCTGCTCGATCCCGAGCAATCCACTTACGCCATCTACATGCCCGGCCCGGACTATGCGGCCACGACACGTGAACTCCTGCGGCTGGGCTTGGACGGATCAACACCTTGCGCCCTGGTCTCCAACGCCGGACGCGAGCGGCAGCAGGTGAAATTCCTGTCGCTCCATGAGCTCGAGTGTGGCGCAGCCATCGTGGCTCCGGCGGTGATGATTGTGGGCAAGGTGGTGCAAAACAGAAATTTCATAGAGAGCGCATATTTTATGGAGGAGATTTATGAATCAGTTCGCAACTCAGTCGAGAATCCCGCGTATTAACGAGCCCGCCCCCGACTTCCAGGCCAAGTCAACCCACGGCGTGATCAAGCTGAGCGAATATACCGGCCAAGGCAAATGGGTATTGCTGTTTTCGCATCCGGCGGACTTCACGCCGGTGTGCACTACGGAGTTTGTCGAGTTCGCCCGCAATTATTCCGAATTTGAAAAACGCAACGTGCAGCTCATCGGCGTCTCCATCGATTCCATCTACGCGCACATTGCCTGGATCCGTAACATCGAGCAGCATTTCAACGTCAAAGTCGAGTTCCCCCTGGTGGCTGATCTGGACCAGAAAGTGGCTTCCAGTTTTGGAATGGTCCACGAAGCTGTGAGCGAGACTGCCCCGGTTCGCGCGGTATTCTTCATTGATCCGAAAGGCGTGATCCGCGCCATCCTGTATTACCCTCTGCAACTGGGACGGAACATTGCCGAGATCGTGCGCGTCTTCGATGCTCTACAGACTGTGGACGCGAACGGCGTCTCTACGCCGGCCAACTGGGTGCCGGGCAAGCCGGTCATTGTGCCCGCCCCGTTGCTCAAGAAAGACGCCGACATTCGCGCCAACAGCAATGGCGACCTGCAGGTGACCGACTGGTACTTTGCACAAAAGGAGCTGGCGGCAAAATAGGGAACCCATAACCAATTTTAAATTTTGAAATCTCAGGTCTTGTGGAACCTTCCCCGGCCTCTGAGTGTCCAATTGCTATAGCCCGTAGTCAGGAGGAGGCACCATGGCAATGATGCTGGGAGCGCGGGGCAGCGTCTCGTCTGAAATCAATGTCACGTCACTGATTGATGTGCTGCTGGTCTTGCTCATCATCTTCATGGTGCTGCCGCCCTCGGCGGGAGAGCGGGTGCAGATTCCGCAGAAGGCTGATGGGCCCCAAAGTCCGGAGAAAGCGATTGTCATTCATCTCAAAGAGACAGCCGCTCGCCAGCGCCCGTCATTAAAGATCAACGATGAGGAAGTAAGCTGGGAGAATCTAGAGGCGCGTTTGCAGAAAATGTACAGCACGCGCAGGGACAAGGTTGCCTTTCTCCAGGGCGATCCGGAGATTGACTATCAATATGTGGCAGAAGTCATCGACGTAACTCACCACGCTGGAGCAGCACAGGTGGGGCTGATGGGGAATTGAGTAATCGGGTAATTTATGTCTTTTTAGTTTACCTCGAAGCGGAGCGAGAGGTCCCTACCGCCTTATAAATCGCATCCAGGCTGCATTTTTAAAGGTCACACTATTTCTGAAAATGCTATAGATGCAACTCGTCACAAACCTCCCGCTATGGAAGGTACTAGAGTGACTTCGTCGCCTTCCTGGAATGAATAGTTGACGCCGAGGAAGCGTATGTCCTCGTCGTTCACGTAGACATTCAGGAACCTGCGCAGTTTGCCTTCCTGGTCGCGCAGGAGAGGTTTGAGTTCCGGGAAGCGGATTTCTAGAGCGTCAAACAGTTCGTTGAGGTTGCCGACGGTACAGTCCAGATGATCCAGACCATCCGTGTGCCGCCGGAAGGGTGTGGGAATGGAAACAATCACGTTCATTGCGTCTCCTTTACTAACTCGTTTTCCAGATATTGCTCAAAGGCTGCCAGCTTGGGCGGGATAGGTTCGGAAACTTCATAGCGGCCGGCGAGCGCATCAGTAGTTTTCAAGCCGTTGCCGGTGATGCAGAGCACCGTGGTTTCGTCCGGCTTGATGCGGCCCTGCGTGTACAGTTTGCGGGCGGCCGCGACGGTCACACCGCCGGCTGTCTCGGTAAAAATGCCTTCGCTCTCGGCCAGCAACGTGATTGCGTCCACGATTTCCGCATCGCTTGCGTCTTCCGCCCAGCCTCCGCTGGTCGCAATGGTCTTGGCGGCGTAGAAGCCGTCGGCGGGATTGCCAATGGCCAGAGAGCGGGCGATGGTATTGGGTTTCTGCGGCGTGATCTCTGTTGCCCCTGTTTTTACCGCGGTGCTGATCGGGCTGCATCCCGTGGCCTGCGCGCCGAAAAACTTGACGGTCTTCGGTTCCACCAGGCCAAGCTCAATAAGTTCCTTGAAGGCTTTGCTGATTTTGGTAATCAGTGATCCTCCGGCCATGGGCACCACCACGTTGTCCGGCAAGCGCCAGCCAAGTTGTTCTGCGATCTCATAGCCAACGGTTTTGGAGCCCTCGGCGTAATAGGGGCGGAGATTTACGTTCACGAATCCCCAGCGATGCTTGTCGGCAATCTGGGAGCAGAGGCGGTTGACGTGGTCGTAATTCCCGGCGATGCGCACAATCTTTGCGCCATAAACTTGAGTGTTCAGAATTTTTGCTGGTTCCAGATCGGCGGGAATAAACACGCAAGCTTTGAATCTCTGGCGCGCTGCCTGCGCCGCTACCGCGTTGGCAAGATTGCCGGTGGAGGAGCAGCTCACCACTTCAAACCCGAAGTTGCGTGCCTGCGTCAACGCTACGGCAACCACGCGGTCCTTGAAGCTGAGAGAAGGGAAGCAGACGGAATCGTTTTTGAGGTACAGGGATTTGCTGTGGAACTTTTCTGCCAGGTGGGAGGCTCGAACCAGGGGAGTGAAGCCGACGGGAAGCGAGGCATCGTATTGCTCCGGCAAAGGGAGAAGCTCCCGATAGCGCCAGAGCGTGGTGCCGCGCCGGGCAATCTCGTCTTTGCTGATGTGCTGCCGAATCCAAGAGAGATCGTAGGCGACCTCGAGCGGCGCAAAACATTTCTGGCAGAACGAGATTGGCTGGTTGCCCCAGGTCTTCTGGCACTCCCGGCATTTCAATTCGTAGGCCACGGCTGCGCTCATGATTTTTCCTCCTAAAAACAAAACCCGCTGCCCTGAGGCAGCGGGTGTGAATGATTGCTGATTATTTATTCTGCGTTATGTCTGCCTCACGGACACACGCGTATCCAGGATGTGAATTCGCATGGCCATGTTGGACAGAGCGGAAAACATTACCGCACTAATATACAGGCAGGAGGAGTTGATTGCAACTTCGTCGAGAGGAAATTGGTAATTGGGTAATTTAGTAATTGGTTACCCAATGCCTTCATCCACCCATCAGCTCCCTGGCCCTGGCAGCGGTCTTGATTACGGCGTTGATCAGGGTTACGCGCAGGCCGCCTTTTTCCAGTTCGATCAGGCCTTCGATGGTGCAGCCGGCGGGAGTGGTCACTGCATCCTTGAGCAGCGCGGGATGATGTCCGGTCTTCAACGCCAATTGTGCGGCGCCGTAGAGCGTTTGCGCGGCCAGCGTGGTTGCTAGTTCTCGGGGCAATCCTGTTTTGACTCCCGCTTCGGCCAGCGATTCCAGAATCACGAACACAAACGCTGGCCCGCTCGCGGAAAGCGCGGTAATTGCGTCCATGTGCTTTTCATCCACTACGGCCACGCGGCCTACACTCTCGAATAAACCCTTAGCAGTTTCCATATGATCCTGACCTGTTCCTGTGCCTGCCGCCAGCGCCGTCATGGCGGCGCCCACCATGGCAGGTGTGTTGGGCATCGCTCGAATCACAGCAACATCTTTCCCTAACTGCTGCTGGATGAACGGTAGTGTTGCCGCCGTTACCGCCGAGATCACCAGGGTTCCCGGTCTAATGTCCGTAGCAATCTGCTCCAGCAGTTGCGGCATGGTCTGCGGCTTTACGCAGATAAGAACAATGTCCGCATCGGCGACAGCAGCGCGGTTGTCGGTAGAAAACGATACTCCGCCCAGCTCCTCTGACATGGACTGGCACTTATCTTCATGCTGGACAGTGGCGACAACCTGCTCCCGGCGCACCAGACCGCGCTCCAGAAATGCCTGGAGCAGAATGGTGCCCAGCTTGCCGCAACCCAGCAGCGCAAGCTGTTTCTTGTTCCCGGCAATGGTGCGTGCGGAAGCTTCAACTTCAGTAGCTATGAGACTCATAAGGTTTCCTTTCCAAAAGCAAAAACCCGCTGCCCTGGTGAGGCAGCGGGTTCAAAGATGATGGCTGTTGGTTATTAGCGCATATCGTTTTTGCCCTCTGCCATTGAGACACACGGGAGCGGGTAAGCCGCCTGCGTGTTGTGCAGAGAGATATGCATTGAAGGAACTATAGCTCACAAGTAGAGATCAAGGCAAGGCGCATCCTGAATCGGTGATAGGCGAGGTCAGAAATACGAAGATAATGTTCGCAGATGAGGACAGCTTCCAGTGCGGGCGGGAGGCAGATCACAGACGCCACTACTCAAGAGAGAATGCTGCTTCGGAAGACTTCGGCCACGCTGCTTTGCGCCAAGCCCGCACCTTTTGGAGGAAGCACTATGCTTGCTTCTCATCAAACATGTGGTCGATGCCACCGCCGGGTGGATTGAATGTTGTTGTCTCAGTGAACATAACGGGAGTACCAAAGCCACCCACCTGCGCAATGTCGGCCTGCGAGAGGCCGCGAGCGCCTTTGCGGGCAAGGACCCTGTTCCTTTGTTCTGCCATGTGAATTTCCCCTTTCAGAAATGAGATATGAAATCGACAAGAGATCACATGTCGGTCCCAAACGAGAGACATTATATATCTGCGTTGGCAGATTATTTTCCCAATATGAAACTTTGTTTTCAGAAAAAACTGGCGGTCGGCGGTTCTGATCTAAGCAGGAATGCCTTCCTCAGATGACCCGATGACCCGATGAACCGATGACCCGATTAACTCAGTACTTCGGTACTTTGGGATCGATCTTGTCTGACCACGCCAGAATTCCGCCGGCAAGGTTCCTGGCTTTGCTGAAGCCGGCCTGACGAAGAAATTCCACGGCCTTGGCGCTACGGCCTCCGGAGCGGCAATGGACGACCATGTCTTTGCTGGGATCCAGTTCATGCACGCGTTTGGGCAGATCGTTCAGCGGAACCAGGTAGCCGTTCAGGTTACAGATCTGGTATTCGTGGGGTTCGCGCACGTCCAGGATAAAGAGGTCATCTTTCGCATCCAGACGCTGCTTGAGCTCTTCCACACTGATTTCAGGAATGCCGGTAGTTGCCACAGGTTGCTCTTGACCTCGCAGTCCGCAGAATTCTTCGTAGTCAATCAGTTTAGTTACGGTGGGATGTTTTCCGCAAACCACGCAGTCAGGGTTCTTGCGCAGTTTGAGTTCGCGGAAGCGCATGCCCAGAGCGTCCACCAGCAGCAGGCGTCCGATGAGCGGATCGCCTTTGCCCAGGATCAGCTTGATGGCTTCCGTGGCCTGAATCAATCCCACCAGTCCGGGCAGAATGCCAAGCACGCCGCCTTCTGCGCAGGAAGGAACCAGCCCCGGAGGAGGCGGCTCCGGATACAGGCAGCGGTAGCATGGGCCTTCTTTGGCAGCAAAGACGCTGGCCTGGCCTTCGAAGCGGAAGATGGAGCCGTAGACATTGGGTTTGCCGGTAAAGACGCAGGCATCGTTGACCAGAAAGCGCGTGGGAAAATTATCTGTGCCGTCTACGATGATGTCGAAATCGGCAAAAATCTGGAGCGCGTTGTCGCTGGTAAGCCGGGTCGCGAAAGGTTTAACGTCCACATAAGGATTGATAGCGGCAATCTTTTCCCTGGCGGAATCCAGCTTGGGGCGGCCAACATCTGAGCTGAAGTGGATTACCTGCCGCTGGAGGTTGGTGAAGTCCACAACATCGAAGTCCACCAGCCCCAGCGTTCCCACTCCGGCAGCAGCCAGATAGAGCGCCAGCGGCGAGCCCAGTCCTCCTGTGCCGATGCAGAGCACGCGCGCGGCCTTCAGTTTTTGCTGACCCTCCATGCCCACCTCGGGCATGATCAGGTGGCGCGAGTAGCGCAGGATTTCCTCCTTGCTCAGCGCGGCAACTTGTTCGGGCGCCAATGTCGTGGCCATGGGTTCCTCTTTAATTAAGCTGACTGATATTGGATTACCCAGCGATCAGAAAAGTAGCAAAAGCAGCAACTAGTAGTCAGTAATTCGCCGTTAGTAAAACCCAACCGCTCTGAATTTGATTATATCGAAATAGCAATGGCGCCGCGTGAAATCAGGACAGGGCAATGCTGAGCTGCAGCAAAGCCCAAGCAAAAACAACACCCATCGCGGAGCCACGGAGCCACGGAGAACACTGAGAACACGGAGAAAAACAAGATCAGATATTGAAAACCAAAATCACAACCTGATCACAGGTCGCCCGCCACGGCGGGCAGGCTGGAGGCACAGCAAAGTCTCAGGCCACGCTGGCCTTCCGGACAGTTCCAAAACGGTCCGGATTTCCAATGTGGAACAGTTTTGGGAACAGATTTTCTGATAAGATTAGCGTCCATCCAAACGCGCGGCGAATTTGTTCTGCTGAAAATTTTGTCAGCGTGAAACTGGACCAGGGAGTTCCGGTGAAGTGGAACATCGCACTTGGGGCGTGCTGTGTTGTTTTATTGGGGATCAACATTGCCTTGCTCCGCCAGAACCGCCAGTTGAAGGAGCAGGTTTCTCTGCCGCCTCCTGCACTGGAAGTTCCAGCAGGCATGAGCGTTCCCGATTTGAAGGGATTCGACCTGAGCGGCAAGCCAATCGAACTGGCTTACGGCAAAGATCCACGCAAAGTACTGGTATTGGTTTTTTCACCGACGTGCGGTTTTTGCACACAGAACTGGCCCAGATGGTGGGACTTGATGTCCGCATTAAACCGTGACGCGGTCCGTCCGGTTGCCGTGGACGTGACCTCATCGACCACTGCCGTGTTTGTGGCTGAGCACCGGCTCGACAATATTGCAGTGATGAATCAGGTGGATCCCACGGACCGGATTCACTATCGCTTCCAGCTTACGCCGCAAACAATTCTCATCGATCCCACCGGAAAGGTGGAGAAAGTGTGGTCCGGCGTGCTCAACGCCACCGCGGTGGAAGAACTCAAACAACGAACAGGCTCGAACAAACCGGCTCCTTCCGGTTCGAGCCAGACTGGTTTGTAACAAACAGGAGAGTATGACCATGGTTCAGAAAATAATTTCTCTTGTGCTCCTGGTGATGGCCTTCGCGACCATCGCTGTCTCGGCTGTCCAACTCATCAAGCAACCGACTGCCGGCGTAGCATGCGGAAGCCCATGCACTCAGCCAACAAGAGTTTGTGCCGCGCCATGCAACTGCGTGATCACTGTGGGAGGAGGAACATTCAAGGGTGTCTGCCAGCCTCCACTCCAATTGCGCTAGCGGTTTCGTTTTTCGGACGAACAGATTTTGATGAAAGGAGATATGACGATGCTTAGGAAATTGCTATTCATTGTATTCCTGACGGTGGTCTTCTCGGCGATTGCCCTCTCGGCTTCGCAACTGGTCAAGAGACCTACCGGCACTCTGGCTTGCGGAAGCCCGTGCAACAAAACAATAGATACTTGCACAAAGCCATGCTACTGCTTCATCAGCCAGCCTGGCTCAATCAATGGCGTCTGCCAGCCTGAAGGACCCCCTGGCCCCAATCTCCGCTAGCCGACTTTTGCCATGTCCCGCCAGACAATCCTTTCTCGAAAGGAGAGTACCATGCTAAAGAAGTTTCTATTCTTTCTGTTCCTGGCGGTTGTCTTTTGTTCCGTAGCCGTCTCTGCCTCACAACTGATTAAGAAAACCCCCGGTACTATGGCATGCGGAAACCCGTGCGGTAACAATCGGGACTGCGCGCGTGGATGCCTTTGCTTGTTTCTGCTCGATGGAGGCGAAGGATTTTGCGTCGCACCGGGTAATTCAACAGCCCGATCCCACTAAGGCGACTATCGCAAACGCCTTTCTTTGAAAAGGAGGGTATGACGATGCTCAAGAAAATCCTGTTCTTTCTGTTTCTGACGGTAGTCTTCTCAGCCGTTGCTATTTCTGCTTCTCAACTGAAAAAGAAACCCACGTCTGTTGTGGCTTGCGGCAGTCCGTGCACGCTGGGAGGCGACATCTGCAAGCGTCCTTGTGGTTGTTACATCCCGTTTGCAGGGGGAACCTCCGGGACCTGCCAGCCAGAGGGCCCGCCACCTGGGCCACTCAACTAAGGAGGTAAATCCAAATGTTCAAAAAGATGGCGCTTACCGGAGCCCTGCTCACATTTCTGTCTGCGGGAATTGTCTCCGCCAAACAGCTAACTACGTTTCCCCAACCCCACTCTTTCTGTAGAGGCAGCTGTAGCTTGGGGGTACCGTGCCTGTCCTTTCAGTGCAGGTGCATATTAACTCCCGATGGCAGCGGCACTTGCGTATAGGACCATTCGGGTCAAACCAGCAATCACCTGGAGTCTTTGGCATCAGAGAAAGGAAGGTACTTCCAAATGCTCAAGAAGATGATGTATGTCGCAACCGTTATGACGCTTCTGTCAGCGGCCATTGTCTCCGCGCGACAGTTAACTACTTCTCCGAAGAGTTTTCCGGGCGCCTGTAGAGGGATGTGCAGCGCAACCGTCCATTGTTCGGGAACATGTTTTTGTAACACAGATGGGCCTGCTGCCGGTTATTGCACCCAGGACCCCATCGGGGTCAAACCGGCGGGTAAATAACACGCGATCGGCATTTGAAAGGAGATTGTCACAGATGCTGAAGAAGACGATGTTTGCTGCAACTCTGCTCACACTGCTGACTGCTGGGATTGTCTTTGCAAACAGTTAGCGACGTTTCCAAAACCCCT